>NZ_JAQISV010000042.1:0-64638 GCF_048569675.1 Geodermatophilus sp. CPCC 206100 | reverse complement strand
TGCGCGCCGGCCGGCTGCCTGCCGGCGGGGCGGCCGCGGCCGCGGCTGCCGCGGCGGCGGGAGCGCGGCGCGGCGCTGTCGGTGGAGGGCGTGGACGGGTCGTGCGAGGTCATTCGGGTTCCTGACGCTCGGTGTGGCTCCCCGTGCGGCCCGGCGACCGCGAGCACCGGCGCACTCGCGCGGGCTCGCGTCGTCAGCGGGACGTCGGGCAACCGGGCGCGCCTCGGTGGCGCAGCCTCGGTCCGACGTCGAGTCCTGCAGCTCCGGATGAGCGGAGGGCGGCGCCGGTATGTCGTACTCAACCAGATGCGGACGGTGCCTGTGCCCTCACCTCGGCGAGTGTCCGGTCACACCGCGCCGCGGTAGGTGCGCCGGTAGGTCCCCGGCGCCACCCCGATGCTGGCCCGCAGGTGCTGGCGCAGGGAGGCCGGCGTGCCGAACCCGGCCTGCGCGGCGACCCGGTCGATCGGCGCGTCGGTGGACTCCAGCAGCTGCCGGGCGAGGGCCAGCCGCTGGCCGGCCAGCCAGCGCAGCGGCGACAACCCGGTCTCCTCGCGGAACCGTCGGGTGAAGGTGCGCACGCTCATCCGGGCGTGCCGGGCGAGGTCGGCGAGGGTGAGCGGCTCGGCCAGCCGATCGACCGCCCAGGCGCGGGTGGCCGCGGTGCCCGCGTCCCCGCTGTCGGGCAGCGGCCGCTCGACGAACTGGGACTGGCCGCCCTCCCGCCAGGGTGCGACGACGTTGCGCCGCGCGACGCGGTTGGCCACCTCGCTGCCGTGGTCGCGGCGGACCAGGTGCAGCATCAGGTCGATGCCGGCCGCGTTGCCCGCCGAGGTCAGGACGTCGCCGTCGTCGACGAAGAGCACGTCCGGGTCGAGCCGCACCGACGGGAACAGCCGCCGGAAGGCCGGTGCGTGCAGCCAGTGGGTGGTCGCCGGGCGCCCGTCGAGCAGCCCGGCGGCGGCCAGGACGAACGCGCCGGTGCAGATCGACACCAGCCGGGCGTGGCCGGCCGCCTCCTGGAGGGCCGCGGCCAGCTCCGCCGGGACGGTGCCGTCGGCCATCGCCGGACCGCCGTAGACGCCGGGGACGACGACGGTCGAGGCCTCGGCCAGCACCGAGACGTCGTGCTCGGGCACCACGCTGAAGCCGGCGGAGGTGCGGACCGGGCCGCCGTCGAGCGTGGCCACCCGCACCCGGTAGAGGCGGCGGTCGTCGCCGTCGACGGCGGACTCGAGCAGCCGGTGGGGGAGACCCAGCTCGAAGGCGATGGTGTTCGGCAGTGCGAGGACGGCGACCTCGGAGCGAGGGCCTCGCGTCATGGCCGGACTGGGGCCCTGAGACATGGCGGGACTGGGGCCCTGGGACATGGCGGGACTGGGGCCCTGGGACATGGCCGGACTCGGGCCCTGTGACATGGCCGGATCGTTGCACATGTTGGCCTACCGGCCACTGTCGGCCGCCGCGGGCCGTCGGTCATGCTGCTCGTCGTGACGACGACCGATCACCCCCGCGCGGCGACCGGCCCCCGCATCCACCCCGCCTGGTGGGTCGCGGCCGTCACCTTCCTGGCGCTGGTCGGCGCCGCGGCCTTCCGGGCGGTGCCCGGGGTGCTCATCGACCCGCTGCGCGCGGAGTTCGGCTGGTCGGTGTCGACGATCTCCGCCGCGGTGGCGGTCAACATGGCCCTCTACGGCCTGACCGCGCCGTTCGCGGCGGCGCTCATGGAGAAGTTCGGCGTCCGGCGGGTCGTCGTCGGCGCGCTGCTGCTGACCGCCACCGGCAGCGGGCTGACCGTCTTCATGACGACGAGCTGGCAGCTGGTCCTGCTGTGGGGCTTCCTCGTCGGCCTCGGCACCGGGTCGATGGCGCTGTCGCTGGTGGCCACGGTGACCGGCCGCTGGTTCGTGGCCCGCCGCGGCCTGGTCTCCGGCGTCCTCACCGCCGGCGGCGCGACCGGGCAGCTGGTGTTCCTGCCGCTGGTCGCCTGGGCCGACGCGAACTGGGGCTGGCGCTCGGCGTCGCTGGGCACGACCGCCGCGGCGCTGGCCGTCGTCCCCCTGGTGGCCTGGCTGCTGCGCGACCGGCCGCGCGACCTCGGCGTCGCCCCCTACGGGGGCACGGCCGCCGACGACGTCGACCCGGTGCGCACCGGCGCGGCTCGGACGGCGGTGCGCGGCCTGGTCGAGGCGGCCCGCAGCCGGCCGTTCTGGCTGCTCGCCGGCGGGTTCTTCATCTGCGGGCTGTCGACCAACGGCCTGGTGCAGCCGCACTTCATCCCGGCCGCGCACGACCACGGCATGCCGGTGACCACGGCGGCCGGCCTGCTGGCCGTCGTCGGCATCTTCGACATCGCCGGCACGATCTTCTCCGGCTGGCTCACCGACCGGGTCGACCCGCGGGTGCTGCTGCTGGCCTACTACGGGCTGCGCGGCTTCTCGCTGTTCCTGCTCCCGCCCCTGTTCGGGCCGGAGCTGCACGTCAGCATGATCGCGTTCATCGTGTTCTACGGCCTGGACTGGGTGGCCACGGTGCCGCCGACGCTGGCGCTGTGCCGGGAGCACTTCGGCCCGCGCGCCCCCGTCGTCTTCGGGTGGGTGTTCGCCTCGCACCAGGTCGGCTCGGCGTTCGCCGCGTTCGGGGGCGGGGTGGTCCGCGACGTCACCGGCTCCTACGACCTGGCCTGGTTCACCGCCGGCGCGCTGTGCCTCGCGGCCGCGGCGATGTCGGTCGCGATCCGCCGCCGTCCGGCGCCCCCCGCCGGCGGTCCGGACGTCGGACTCCCGCCGTCCCCGACCCAGGCGGCGGCCGGCCAGGCGCACGGCTGAGCAGGGACCCCGTCCTCGCCACCCCTCGCACGGCGGCCGGGGTCAGGCGGTGCCGCTCAGGCGGGGGTCGACGGTGCGGCCGGTGATGAGGTCCGCCGCCCGCTCGGCGACCATCAGCGTCGGGGCGTGGGTGTTGCCGCGCACCAGGGTCGGCAGCACCGAGGCGTCGACCACGCGCAGCCCGTCGAGGCCGTGCACCCGCAGCCGCGGGTCGACCACGGCGTCGTCGTCCACCCCCATGCGGCAGGAGGACGCCGGGTGGTACAGCGACTCGACGGTGTCGCGCACGGCCCGGCGCAGGCCCTCCGCGGTCGGAACGGCCGGGCCGGGGGACCGCTCCTCCCCGAGGACGGCGGCCAGCGGCGGGGTCGCGGCGATCTCGCGGGCCTGCTCCACCCCGCACACCAGCGCGTCGAGGTCGCGCTCGTCGGTGAGGTAGCCGGGGTCGATCGCCGGCGCCCAGGTGGGGTCGGCCGAGCGCAGCCGCACCGTGCCGCGCGAGTGCACCCGCACCAGCGTCGCGGCCGCGGTGAACGCGTCGACGTGCGGATCGGCCTCCGCCTGCCGCCAGAACTCCACCGGCAGGAAGTGGAACTGCAGGTCGGGGGCGGGCAGTCCGGGCCGCGACCGGCTGAACAGGCCGGCCTCGGCCAGGTTCGACGACAGCGGACCGCGGCGGGCGGCGAACCACCGCGCGTACCCCCACGGCGACTCGCCGCGGAACAGCGACCGGCCCGACCGGGTCGGCCAGATCACCGGCACCAGGGGGTGGTCCTGCAGCCCGGAGCCCACTCCCGGCAGGTCGTGGACGACGTCGACGCCGACCTCGCGCAGGTGCGCCGCCGGACCGATGCCCGACAGCATCAGCAGCTGCGGGGAGTTCACCGCACCGCCGGCGAGGACCACCTCGGCGGCCGCGGCGACGGTGTGCCGGCGCCCGCCGCGGCGGTACTCGACCCCGGTGGCCCGGCCGGCCGAGACCAGCACCCGCGTCGCCAGCGCACCGGTCCGGACGGTGAGGTTGGGCCGGCCCTCGGCGGGGCGCAGGTAGGCGTCGGCGGCCGACCAGCGCCGGCCGCGCCGCTGGGTGAGCTGGTAGAGCCCGGCGCCCTCCTGGCGGGGGCCGTTGAAGTCGTCGTTGCGCGGGTGCCCGGCGGCGACGGCGGCCTGGACGGCGGCCCGCGACCACGGGTGCGGGGACCGCGGGTCCTCCACCCGCAGCGGGCCACCGGCACCGTGGGAGGCGTCGGCGCCGCGGGCGTTGTCCTCCGTCCGCCGGAACAGCGGCAGCACGTTCTCGGAGGACCAGCACGGGTCGCCGGTCAGCTCCGCCCACTCGTCGTAGTCGCACCGCGCGCCGCGCACGTAGATCATCGCGTTGATCGACGAGGAGCCGCCGAGCAGCTTGCCCCGCGGCCAGAACAGCCGCCGGCCGCCGAGACCCGGCTGCGGCTCGGTCGTGTAGTTCCAGTCCCGCCGGGTGCGCCACAGCTTGTACAGCGCCGCCGGGACCTGCACCTCCAGGACGTCGTCCGAGCCCCCCGCCTCCAGCAGCAGCACGCGCAGCGCGGGGTCCTCGGAGAGCCGGCCGGCCAGCACGCAGCCGGCCGACCCGGCGCCCACGACGACGACGTCGAACTCCCCGCCGTCCTCCTCCTCGGCCGCCGGGCCGGGGGCGGCGCTCACCGGTGGCGCCCGTGCACCAGGCCCATCGCCCGGGCCAGGACGTCGGCGGCCGCGGCCGGGCGCCGGAAGCTCATGAGGTCGACCGGCAGGGCCACGCGCTGACGGGTGATCGCCTTGGTGCGGGTGAACTCCCGGAGCCCGTCGGCCCCGTGGATGCGGCCGAACCCGCTCTCGCCCACGCCCCCGAAGGGCAGCGCCGGCACCGCGGCGAACGTGAGCACCGAGTTGACCGACGTCATGCCCGTGCGCATCCGGCGGGCGAGGTCCATGGCTCGCCCGCGCGACCGCGAGAACACCGCGCCGGCCAGGCCGTGGGCGTTGGCATTGGTGCGCTCGAGCGCCTCCTCGGCGTTCCGCACCCGGGTGATGGTCAGGGTCGGCCCGAAGGTCTCCTCGCGGACCGCCGCCGAGGTCTCGGGGACGTCGAGCAGCACCGTCGGCGCGACCCACCGGTCGTCCACGGTGCCGCCGGTGAGCACCCGGCCGCCCGCGGCCACGGCGTCGTCCACGTGCCGCCGGACGACGTCGGCCTGGCTGGGCATGGTCATCGGGCCGTAGGCCGCGCCATCGTCCGATCCCGGGCGCAGGCCGCGCACCCGCTCCTCGACCTCGGCCACGAAGGCGTCGTGCACCCGCTCGGTCACGTACACCCGCTCGATGCCGATGCAGGTCTGCCCGGCGTTGCTCATCCCGGCCCAGACGGCGGCGTCGGCCGCGGCGGCCACGTCGGCGTCGTCGTCGACGATCATGGCGTCCTTGCCGCCGAGCTCCATGACGACCGGGGTGAGGGTCTCGGCGCAGGCGGCCATCACCCGCCGGCCGGTCGGGGCCGAGCCGGTGAAGGCCAGCTTGCCGACGCCGGCCCGGCACAGCGCCGCCCCGGTCCCGCCGTCCCCGGTCACGACCTGGAGCGCGTCGGCGACGTCGGGGACGGCCGCCCGCCACGCCGCGGCCAGCCACGCGCCCACGGCGGGGGTGTGCTCCGACGGCTTGAACACCACGGCGTTCCCGGCGGCCAGCGCGTAGGCGATCGACCCCATCGGCGTGAACACCGGGTAGTTCCACGGGCCGATGACGCCGACCACGCCGAGGGGCTGGTACTCCAGCGTGGCGGCGTGGTTGGCGGCCAGCAGGCCGGGGTTCACCCGGCGCGGGCGCAGCACCGTGCGCGCGTGCGACCCCGCCCAGGCCAGGTGGTCGACGGCCAGGGTGATCTCCAGGACGGCGTCGGCGTGCGGCTTGCCGTTCTCCCGGTGCACGAGGTCGGCCAGCTCGTGCAGCCGCCGGGCGAGGTGGCCCCGGTAGGCGGCCAGGCGGGTGCGGCGGCCGTCGAAGCCGAGCGCGGCCCACGCCTGCGCGGCCGGCCGCGCGCGGGCCACGGTCGCGCGGACGGCGTCCTCGTCGTGCACCGGGAAGGTGCCGACGACCGCGCCGGTGGCCGGGTCGGTCGAGTCGAAGGTCCCGGTGGTGGCGTGCCGGTCGACGGTGCCCGCCGCGTCCCCGGTGACCGTGCCCAGCTGCTGCGCGAGCGACATGGCCGCAGGTTACGCGCGGGTAGCACCGTCGGCCGGTCGGCGTCGGGGCCGGCCGCCGCAGCGCCGGCCGGGGGTGGTGCGGCGTCCTCCGTCGGAGGCAAGGGCCTGGCGGTCGTCACCGTGCTGCGTATCTTGGTCAGCACGTCCGCGCGGACGTGCTGACGCCTGCGCGGGTCGCCCACGGGCGCGGCCTGCCCCCCGCGCCCCCGTCCGCACCGGCAGGAGGCCCGATGACGAGCGCCGCCGCACTCGTGCCGCCCGACGGGGACGACCTCGCCGCGGACGTCTCCGAGGAGCTGGCCGTCCCGGCCGACGGCGACCCGCTCGCGCCGGCTCCGGTCCGGCCGCAGACCCACGTGCTCATGTTCTGCGGCGTGCACCTGATGGACCCCGGGCTCGCCGTGCCCACGCAGGGGCTGATCGACGTCCTGGCGCGGGTGGGCGTCGGCGAGCACGCGGCCCGGTCCACCGTGAGCCGGATGCTGCGCCGGGGCACCCTCGAGCGCTCCCGCCGCGGCAAGCGGATCCACCTGTCACCCACCGCGCGGGCGCTGGCCGAGCTGGCCGAGGGCGGGGAGCGGGCCTGGCGCTCGCCGGTGAACCGCACCTGGGACGGGCAGTGGACGCTGCTGGGCTTCTCCCTGCCCGAGAGCCGCCGGGCCGACCGCCACCTGCTGCGGTCCCGGCTGCAGTGGGCGGGGTTCGGCATGCTGCAGAACGGCCTCTGGGTGGCGCCGGGGCAGGTCGACGTCGAGGCGCTGCTGCAGAAGCTCGACGTCCTCGACGCCCTCAAGGTCTTCCGGGCGGCGGTCGCCGAGCCCACGCAGGTGCCCGACCTCATCGACGACGCCTGGGACGTCGCCGCGCTCGCCCGCGGCTACGAGCGGTTCCTGCAGCGCTGGGACCGCCCCGACCCCCTGCCCGGCGCGCCCGACGACCTGGCCCGGCAGCTGTGGCTGCACGGCGAGTGGACGCTGCTGGCGCGCTCGGACCCGGGGCTCCCGGTCGAGTACCTGCCCGCCGACTGGCCGGCCGTCCGCGCCGAGCACGTCGCGCTGCGCCTGCGCACCCGCTACCACCAGGGTGCGGCGGCCATCGCCGCGCGCCTCGTGGAGCGCGCCGACCCCGCCTGACCGTCGACGGTTCCCTTCCATCGACTGGGACGGTGCGTTGACGTTCGCCACGAGAGTGAATAACTTGCCGGAGGCGGCAGATGCCGGGTGCGTGCCGCCGGTGTACCCCGTGCGCTCCACTGCCACGCTCTCGAGAGGACTCCCATGCAGCTGAACGGCAAGGTCGCCGTCGTCACCGGGGCCGGTCGCGGCCTCGGTCAGGCCTACGCCAAGGCGCTCGCCGCGGCCGGGGCCGCCGTCGTGGTCAACGACCTCGACGTCGAGCTCGCCGAGGAGACCGTCGCGGCCATCCAGGCCGCGGGCGGCTCCGCGGTCGCCGAGGGCTCGGCCATCGGCTCCACCGAGGCGGCCGACGCCCTCGTCGCCAAGGCGGTCGAGGAGTTCGGCCGGCTCGACGTCATGGTCACCAACGCCGGCGTCCTGCGGGACCGCTCGCTGCTGAAGATGGAGGACCCCGACTTCGACCTCGTCGTCGAGACCCACCTGCGCGGCACCTTCACCTGCGGCCGCGCCGCCGCGCGGCGGTTCAAGGAGCAGGGCGGCAACGGCCGGCTCATCCTCATCGGCTCCCCGGCCGGGCAGCGCGCCAGCTTCGGGCAGACCGGCTACACGGCGTCCAAGGCCGGCATCGTCGGCCTGGTCCGCACCTGGGCCGCCGAGCTCGAGCGCAGCGGCACCACGGTCAACGCCGTCATCCCGGTCGCGCTGACCCGCATGGTCGCCACCATCCCCGGCCTGGGCGAGCTGGTGGAGAAGGCCGACCGGGGCGAGCCGATCCCCGCGGAGGTCCGCGCCACCGGCCTGGGCACCTCCGACGACGTCGCCGGCCTGGTGGTCTTCCTCGCCTCCGACGAGGCCGCCGGCATCACCGGCCAGGCCATCGGCATCGGTGGCGACCGCATCGCGATCTGGTCGCACCCGACCGAGGTCGCCGTCGAGGTCCGCGAGGGCGGCTGGAGTGCCGACTCGATCGCCGAGGCGTTCCCGACCCAGTTCCAGCCGCACCTGCAGGCCTTCAAGCCGGACACCGTGCCCGGCGCTCCCGAGGGGAAGTGACCCCGGCCATGGCGATCAACCTCGACGACATCGTCGCGATCGACGTGCACACCCACGTGCACAAGTCGGTCGCGGGCACCGAGTACAACGCGGATCCCGAGAAGGACATGGGCGAGTACTTCGGCATCGGCAAGATGCCGCAGTACTCGCTGCCCGAGCTGGCCGAGTACTACCGCGAGCGGAAGATGGCGGCGGTCGCCTTCGGCGTGGACAGCGTCTCGCAGACCGGTGAGGAGCCGGTGCCCACGAACGAGGAGGTCGCCGAGCTCGCCGCCGAGCACAGCGACGTCATCATCCCGTTCGCCAGCATCGACCCGGCCCGCGGCGCGGCGGGCGTGCGGGCCGCGCGCCGGCTGGTCACCGAGTACGGCGTCCGCGGGTTCAAGTTCCACCCCAACACCCAGGCGTTCTTCCCGAACGACCGGCTGGCCTACCCGCTCTACGAGGTCATCGCCGAGCACGGCCTGGTCGCCCTGTTCCACACCGGCCAGACCGGCGTCGGCGCCGGTCAGCCGGGCGGCGGGGGCATCCGGCTGAAGTACTCGAACCCGATGTACGTCGACGACGTGGCCGTCGACTTCCCCGACATGAAGATCATCCTGGCCCACCCGTCCTTCCCCTGGCAGGACGAGGCGCTGTCGGTGGCCACGCACAAGCCGCAGGTGTACATCGACCTGTCCGGCTGGTCGCCGAAGTACTTCCCGCCGCAGCTGGTGCAGTACGCCAACTCGCTGCTGAAGAACAAGGTGCTCTTCGGGTCCGACTTCCCGGTCATCACCCCCGAGCGGTGGATGAAGGACTTCGACGGCATCGCGATCAAGGACGAGGTGCGCCCGAAGATCCTCAAGGAGAACGCCGCGAAGCTCTTCGGCCTGGGCGGTTCCGCGGCGTGAACGAGAGCCTGGCGACCGTCCTGGAGACGGTCGGGGACCTCCGCCGCGACCGGCTGGCGGTCAGCCACGGCGAGCGCAGCCGCACCTGGGCCGAGCTCGACGAGCGGGCCGCCCGGCTGGCCGGCCACCTCGCCGCGCAGGGGATCGGCCCGGAGTCGCGGGTGGCGGTGGCGCTCTACAACGGGATCGAGTACATCGAGAGCGTCTACGCGATCCTCAAGCTCCGCGCGGTGCCGCTGAACGTCAACTACCGCTACCGGCGGGACGAGATCGTCGGCCTGCTGGAGGACGCGCAGGCCGAGGCGGTCGTCTTCGACGCCGCCCTGGCCGAGCGGTTCGGCGAGGCCCGCCCGGCCCTGCCGAAGCTGCGTGCGCTGGTCCAGGTCGACGGTCCGGACGACGTCCCGGAGTGGGCCGTCGACTACGAGCAGGCCGTGGCCGCCGCCGAGCCTGCGCCGCGCATCCAGCGGGGCAACGACCACTGGCTGATGTACACCGGCGGCACCACCGGGCGGCCCAAGGGCGTGCTCTCCCGGCACTCCGGGCTGTTCGCCACGGTCTGCGCCAACGGGCTGCTGCTGCTCGGGGAGTCCGTTCCGCAGTCGCTCGACGAGCTGCGGGCAGCCCTGGAGCGGCTCGGGCTCGACCGGGACGCGATGGTGTGCCTGCCCGCGCCGCCGCTGATGCACGCGACCGGCATGTACACCACCCTGGGAGCCCTGCTGGCCGGCGGTCGCGTGGTCTACCTGGCGTCGCGGTCCTACGACCCCGACGAGCTGGCGGCCACGGTGCAGCGGGAGCGGGTCGACACCGTCTCGATCGTCGGCGACGTCTTCGCCCGGCCGCTGGCCGACGCGCTGGACGCCGCGGAGGCGGCCGGCCGGCCCTACGACCTGTCGACGCTGAAGCTGATGATCAGCGTCGGCGTGACCTGGAGCGCGGACGTCAAGGAGCGGCTGCTGCGGCACGCCCGCGACATGGTCTGCCGTGACCTGGTCGCCTCCTCGGAGGGCGGGCCCTACGCCGTCCAGGAGACCCGCCGCGGCGACCCCACCGAGACCGCGCGCTTCCAGCTGTTCCCGGGGGCGCAGGTCATCGACGACGCCGGACGGCCGGTGACGCCGGGCTCCGGGGAGATCGGGCTGATGGCCGCGCCGGTCGACGAGCACATCGCCTACCAGGGCGACGCCGAGGCGACGGCCAAGACCTTCCGGGAGATCGGCGGGCGGCGCTGGGTCGTCCCCGGCGACATGGCCAGCCTGGATGCCGACGGCACCGTGGTCTTCCACGGCCGCGGCAGCCGGGTGATCAACACCGGTGGCGAGAAGGTCTTCGCCGAGGAGGTCGAGCAGGTGCTGCTCACCCATCCCGCCGTCCGGGACGCCATGGTCGTCGGCGCCCCCGACCAGCGGTGGGGCTCCCGGATCGTCGCCGTCGTGGCCCTGCAGCCCGGTACGGAACTCTCCGACGAGGAGGCCCGTGCCTACGTCGGCGAGCGACTGGCCGACCACAAGAAGCCGCGGGAGCTGGTCGTCGTCGACGAGCTCAAGCGCAGCCCCTCCGGCAAGGCCGACCTGACCTGGGCGCGGCACGTCGCCGAGTCCACCCCGTAGTCCCCTCACCTCAGGAGATCCCCATGAGCACTCCCATCACCGTCGACGGCGTCGAGGGCGTCAAGAGCATGGTCGGCAAGGAGGTCGGGCCGACCGACTGGGTGGAGGTCACCCAGGACATGGTGAACCTGTTCGCCGACGCCACCGGTGACCACCAGTGGATCCACGTCGACGTCGAGCGGGCCAAGAAGGAGAGCCCCTTCGGCGGCCCCATCGCCCACGGCTTCCTGACCCTCTCGCTGATCCCGCGGTTCCTGCCCCAGCTGTACACGTTCACCGGCTTCGGCATGGGCGTGAACTACGGCCTGGAGAAGGTGCGCTTCCCCTCCCCGGTGCCGGTGGGCAGCAAGCTGCGCGCCAAGGCCAGCATCGACGAGGTCACCGACATCAAGGGCGGCATCCAGGTGCTGACCACCGTCACGTTCGAGGTCGAGGGCTCGCCCAAGCCGGCGTGCGTGGCCGCCAGCGTGGTGCGCCAGCTGGTCTGATGTCCCTCGTCGGCCGGGCCGGCTGCGCAGCCGGCCCGGCCGACGACCCCTGCGATCCCCGAGGAGCCCCGCCCGATGAGCGATCCGCTGCAGGCCGCCGACCCGTCCGACCGCCTGCCGGCCGACCTGGTCGAGCGGGCCGCCCGCCTCGGCGCGTCGACGGTCCACGAGGCGGCCGGCCGGATCGGCGCGCTGCCGTCGTCGATCGGGGCCCTGTACCGCGAGCAGCCGTCCGTCGCCGGCCCCGCCGCGACCGTCCTCTGCCCGGACGGCGACAACCTGTGGCTGCACCGCGCGATCTACGCCGCGGCCCCCGGTGAGGTGTTGGTCGTCGAGGTCGGCGCGGGGGAGGACTTCGGCTACTGGGGCGAGGTCATGGCCACCGCCGCCCAGGCGCGGGGCATCGCCGGGCTGGTGATCTCCGGCTGCGTGCGGGACGCGGTGCAGGTGCAACAGCTCGGCTTCCCGGTGTTCAGCACCGGCACGTGCATCCGCGGCACGGTCAAGGACCCGCTGCGGCCCGGCGCGATCGGCGGCCGGCTGCGGCTGGGCGACGTCCTCGTCTCGCCGGGGGACCTCGTCGTCGGCGACGCCGACGGGGTGGTCGTCGTCCCGGCCGGTCAGGCCGAGGCGGCGGTCGCGGCCGGCGAGGCCCGGGAGCGCAAGGAGGCCGGCCTCATGGCCCAGCTGCGGGCCGGGGCCACGACCCTGGAGCTGCTCGGCCTGCCCGGGGACACCGGCGCCGGCCGGTAGTCGAACGCCTCGAGCGGTTGCCGGGGACGCGTCGCGCGTCCCCGGCAACCGCCGTCGGTCAGCGGGAGCCCAGCCCGAAGACCCGCTCGGCGTTGGTCTGGTACAGCGCCTTCTTCGTCGCCGCGTCCACACCCAGGTTGTCGTGCGTGCGGACCTCGTCCACCTCGTACTGGTACGGGTAGTCCATCGCGTAGAGCACGCGGTCGGCACCCAGGACGTCCTGGCAGAACCGGATCGCCGGCTCCCAGGCCATCCCGCTCGTGGTGATGTAGACGTTCTCCCGCATGTACTCGCTGATCGTGCGCTTGATCGGCTTCATCGACTCGTACCGCTGCGCGCGCACGGTGGCGGCGTGCATGTGGTCGAGCCGGAACAGCCAGAACGGCAGCGCCTCGCCCGCGTGACCGACGACGATCCGCAGCTTCGGGAACCGGTCGAAGACGCCCGCGGTGATGATCCGCAGCAGGTGCAGACCGGTCTCCACGCCGAAGCCGTAGATGGCACCGTCCAGACCCGCCTCCTGGAACGGGCGGATCATGTCCTTCGGCAGGCCGGTCGGGTGGATGTAGATCGGCACGTCGAGGGCCTCGGCGGCCTCGAAGATCGGCCAGTACTCCTGGTCGGAGAGGTACCGGCCCTGCGTGTGGGAGTTGACCACCGCGCCGCTGAGACCGAGTTCGGTCACGCCCCGGCGCAGCTCCTCGGCGGCGGCCGCCGGGTCCTGGGGGGCGATCGCGGCGAGCCCGCTGAACCGGTCGGGGTGCCGGCGGATGGCGTCGGCCAGCACGTCGTTGGTCGACCGGGCCAGGGCGACGCCCTCGGCGGTGTCGAGGACCTGCACGCCCGGGGCGGTCAGCAGCAGCAGCTGCCGGTCGATGCCGGTCGCGTCCATGTCGGCGATGCGCTCCTCGCCGAGGTCCAGGAGGCGGCGCTTGATGTTCTGCGGGCGCTCGGCCTGGCTGGCGGTGTAGAAGCCGGCCAGCCCGACGAAGCCGGGGTCGGCGCCGGGCTCGGCCATCTTGCGGTCCCAGGCGTCGAACAGGTCCTGGGTGGCCCAGGCCTCCTCGGTGGCGATGCGCAGGTAACCCTGGGACCCGCCGGTGCGGGGCGTGTCGTCGGTCATGGGTGCTGTTCCTCCATTGGCGGTGTGGGTGGTGGCCGGGGCAGGCCTCAGCCGACGACGACCTCGTCCAGGTCGACCTCGTCCTCGATCAGGCCGTACCGGAGCATCAGCTCCTGGATGAGCTCCAGCGACTCGCGGTCGCTGGCGCCCTGCCACAGGTTGATCCGCACGTCCGCCGCCAGCTCGGGCGAGATGTCGCTGATCTCCGGCAGGGCGGTGCGGAACGCCTCGGGGTCCTCGCGGATGGCGTCGGCGGTCGCCTGGACGCCGGCCAGGAAGGCCTCGGCGATCTCGGGGTTCTCCTGGACGAACTGCTGGCTCATCACGTACGTGCCGATCTGCAGGCCGGGCTTGGCCGACGTGTAGGGGCGCTCGACGATCTTGAGCCCCTGCTGCTCGGCGGCGGTGACGAACGGCTCGATGAGCAGCGCGGCCTCGACGTCCCCGTTGATCACGGCCGGGGCCATGTCCGGGAAGGGCAGCTCGACGAACTGGACGCTGTCGGCGGCGAGGCCGGCGTCCTCCAGCAGCGACCCGATGACGATGTCGTTGATGTTGCGCAGCGTGTTGACGGCGACGCGCTGGCCGGCCAGCTGCTCGATGCCGGTGATCGGGCTGTCGCCGGCGACCATGATCGCCGAGAAGTCCTGCTCGGGCTCCTCGGAGGTGCTGGTGCCGCCGGCCACCATCCGCAGCGGGAGGCCCTGCTCGGCGGCCACGAGCACCGACACGACGTTGGAGCCGGCGACGTCGAGGTCGCCGCCGATCAGCTGCGGGATGACGGTGGCGCCGCCGGCCGACGAGGAGATCTCGAGGTCGAGGCCGGCCTCCTCGAAGTAGCCCTCGCGCTGACCGTAGGTCAGGAAGTTCAACGGAGCGCCGGCGGTGTCGGCGACGGTGACCGTCGTCAGCTCCTGGGCGCCGCCGGACGCGGAGCCGGAGTCCGACCCCCCGGCGTCGGGGTCGCCTCCGCAGGCGGCCAGGAACAGGGCCGCGGTCGCGAGGGCTGCGGCGGGACGGAACCGGGGCATGGGGATGGTGCTCCTCTCGAGACGGGATGACCGGCTGTGATGGGCACCACCCGGTCGCCCAAGACGTTAGCTTGCGTTCCGCCCGTTGACCTAGTTCTCCGAGACGATTCCGTTGGGAGGAATGCAGCGCCGGTGTCGGCGGCTCAGTGCAGGTACCCGCCGCCGTCACAGACGACGGTCTGACCGGTGACCATCCGGGCGTCGGGGCCGCACAGGAACGAGACCAGCCCGGCGAGGTCCTCCGGGCGGACCCGGCGCGGAATGGCCTGCTGGGCCATGGTCCGGTCGAAGTCCTCCTCGGCGTTGTACTGCTCGGTCCCCGGGGTGGCGACCTGCCCCGGCATCACCGCGTTCACGGTGACCCCGTGCGGGCCGAGCTCCCGGGCGAGCACCCGGGTCATGCCGATGACCGCGCCCTTGCTCGCGACGTAGGCGAGCTGGCCGGGGCTGCCGGTGAAGAAGGTGCGCGAGGCGACGTTGACCACGCACCCCCGGTCGGAGGCCACCAGCCACGGGTGCGCCGCCTGGGTGGCCAGCGCGCCGCCGACGGCGTTGACCGTCAGATAGCGCAGGAGTTCCTCCTTGCCCGACTCCAGGTAGGGCCGGCGCGGCGAGATCAGGCCCGCGTTGTTCACCAGGACGTCGATGCCGCCCGACTGCTCGGCGACCGTCCCCATGGCGGCCGCCAGGTCGTCGGGCTCGGTGACGTCGCAGCGGATCCAGTCGGTCGTCGCGTCGTCCTCGGGCTCGAGCACGTCGAGCACGGTGACCCGGTGCCCGTCGGCGTCCAGCCGCTCGGCGAGCGCTCGGCCGATGCCGCGCGCGCCGCCGGTGACCACGGCGGTGGTCGCAGCGCCGTCCCGGCCGGGCCCGGGAGAACCGGACATGCGCGGACTCCTCCCTCCCGCGGGCGGGGTGCCCGCTCGAGCCGGGGATCCTCCCCGGCGCCCCTCAGCGCGCCGGGGCGAGGTCCTCCCGCACCAGCGACTCCCGGTCGGACTCCAGCACGTCCGCGGCGGCCACCACGATGTTGGGGTCCGGCCGGCCGACGACCGACTCGTCCTTGCCCTCGTAGGGCAGCGAGCAGAGCACGACGCGCAGTGCCTCGAGCCGCGCCCGCTTCTTGTCGTTGCTCTTGATCACCGTCCAGGGCGCGTACTCGGTGTCGGTGACGGCGAAGATGGCCTCCTTGGCCGCCGTGTAGTCGTCCCACTTGTCGAGCGAGGCGAGGTCGGTGGGGGAGAGCTTCCACTGCCGCACCGGGTCGATGGCCCGCACGATGAAGCGGGTCCGCTGCTCGCGCCGGGACACCGAGAACCAGAACTTGACCAGGTGGATGCCGCTGTCCACCAGCATCCGCTCGAACTCCGGGCACTGGCGCATGAAGCGCTGGTACTGCTCCTCCGTGGCGTAGCCCATCACCCGCTCGACGCCGGCGCGGTTGTACCAGGACCGGTCGAACAGCACGATCTCGCCGGCGGCCGGCAGGTGCTGCACGTAGCGCTGGAAGTACCACTGCGTCTGCTCGCGCTCCGACGGCTTGTCCAGCGCGACCACGGTGGCCCCGCGCGGGTTGAGGTGCTCGGTGAAGCGCTTGATGGTGCCGCCCTTGCCGGCGGCGTCCCGGCCCTCGAAGACGACGACCACCTGCTGCCCGGTCTCCTTCACCCACCCCTGCAGCCGCAGCAGCTGGATCTGCAGCCGCCGCTTCTCCAGCTCGTAGTCCTTGCGCGGGAGCCGCTCCTCGTACGGGTAGCCCTCCCGCCAGGTCTCGACCCGGGCGCCGTCCGGGCCGTACAGCTCGCCGTCGTCGTCCCAGTCCTCGTCGGAGTGCTCGTCGGGGAGCGCCTGCAGCCGGTACCGGGACACGTCGATCTCGCTCACGCAGGCTCCTCGCTGGCGCTCGTCGCCGCGTTCGCGGCGCTGCTGTGACCACTCGTGAGCTCGCACGCTCGCTCACGTCTGCGCAGTACCCGGCAGCGGACCCCTCCCATGCCCCGCTGCCATGCTGACCGGCGTGTCCGACCCCTTCGACACCGCTCGGCTGCGCCGGCGGGTGCTCGCCGCCTGGTCCGACTCCCCGGCGCGCTTCCGCGAGGACGCCAACGCCGAGGAGGACCTCGTCCGCGGGGGGTACCGCGACCGGCTGCTCGTGGAGCTGGCCCAGAACGCCGCCGACGCCGCCGCGCGGGCCGGCGTCCCGGGACGGCTGCGGCTGGAGCTCACCGGGGACGGCGCCGGTGGCGAGGTGCTCCGGGCCGCCAACACCGGCGCGCCGCTGGACGCCGAGGGGGTCGCGGGGCTGGCGTCGCTGCGCGCCTCGGCCAAGCGCGACGAGGCCGGCACCGTCGGCCGCTTCGGCGTCGGGTTCGCCGCCGTGCTGGCGGTCTGCGACGAGCCGGCGGTGCGCTCCACCTCCGGGGGTGTCGCGTTCAGCGCGGCGCGCACCCGCGCCGAGGTCGCCGCGGTGCCGGCACTGGCCGGGGAGCTGGCCCGGCGCGAGGGCGGGGTGCCGGTGCTGCGGCTGCCCTGGCCCGACCCGGTGTGCCCGCCCGAGGGGTTCGCCACCGAGGTGGTCCTGCCCCTGCGGCCCGGTGCCCGCGCCGCCGTCCGGATCGCGCTGGCGGAGTTCGAGGCCGAGCTGCTGCTCGCGCTGCCGACCCTGGCCGCGGTCGACGTCGTCCTCGACGGCGCGACCCGCTCGATCGCCGTCCGGCACGCCGGGGACGGCGCCCAGGTCACCGACGGCACCCGGACGACGGTCTGGCGGCTGGCCCGGCGCGCGGGCTCGCTGGCTGCCGAGCTGCTCGCCGACCGGCCGGTCGAGGAGCGAGCCCGCCGGGCCTACACCGTCACCTGGGCCGTGCCGGTGGACGACGGCGGCCGGCCGGTGCCCCTGCCGGTGCCGCAGCGGGTGCACGGCCCGACCCCCAGCGACGAGCCGCTGACCCTGCCCGCCCGGCTCGTCGCGCCCTTCCCGATGGGGCCCGACCGCCGGCGGGTGCTGCCCGGACCGGTCACCGACGCCCTGGTGGCGGTCGCGGGGGAGACCTACGCCGACCTGCTGGCCGGGCTCCCGGCCGATCCGGCCGTGCTCGCGCTGGTGCCCCGCGTCGGGCTGGCCGCCGGGGAGCTCGACGCGGCCCTGGGAACGGCGGCCCTGGAGCGGCTGCGCGGCAGGGCGTGGCTGCCGGTCGCCGGGCACGACCGGGACCGCCAGTCGCCGGGACGGGCCGCCGCGCTGGCCGAGCCGAGCGAGGAGCGGGTCGCGGCGCTCGTCGACGTCGTGCCCGGGCTCCTGCCGGCCGGCTGGTCCCGGCGCACCGACGCGCCCGCGCTGGCCGCGCTCGGCGCGCGGCGGGTCGGCACCGCCGACGTGGTCGAGGCGGTGCGCGGCGTGGACCGGCCGCCGGCCTGGTGGGCGGCCCTGTACGCAGCGCTGGACGGCGCCGACCGCGAGGAGCTGGCCGCCCTGCCGGTGCCGCTCGCCGACGGGCGGACCGCGCACGGCCCGGCCGGCGTGCTGCTGCCCGACCCCGCGCTGCCGGTGGCGCGGCTCGGCCCGCTCGGGCTGCGGGTGGCCGCTCCCGAGGCGGTCGCCCCCGCCGCCGCGCGCCGGCTGCTGGAGCGGCTGGGGGCGGTTCCGGCGACCGCCGCGAGCGTGCTCGCCGACCCCGGCGTGCGCGCGGCGGTCGAGGGGTCGGTGGACGCGGTGGACGACGGCTGGGACGCCGGGGCCGACCCCGCCGCCCTCGCCGAGGCGGTGCTCGCGCTGGTCGCCGCGGCCGGGACCGCGCCCGGCGACCTGCCGTGGCTGGCCGAGCTCGCGCTGCCCGACGCCGAGGGCGGCTGGGCGCCGGCCGGGGAGCTGGTGCTGCCGGGGTCGCCGTTCGCCGCGGCGCTCGAGCCGGGTGCCCTCGGCACGCTGGACGCGTCGGTCGAGGCGGACCCCGCCGCGCTGCGGGCGGTCGGCGTGCTCGACGGCTTCGCGTCCACCACCGCCGAGGACCCCGACGACCTCGACGTCGACGGGGTGGAGGACTGGCTGGACGCGGTGCTCGACCGGCTGCCCGCCGGGGCGCCTCCGCCGCGGTGGCCGGCGCTGACCGCCGTCCGGGACCTCGAGCTGGTCGCCGACTGGGGGCGGGCGCTGCCACTGCTGGCCGGACTGCCCGCGGCGGCGTGGGCGGACGTCGTCCTCGACGGGGTCGCGGTGCCCGGCCACCTGCGCTGGTGGCTGCTCACCCACCCGGTGCTCGACGGGCGCCGTCCGGACCGCCTGCGGTCCCCGGACGCGCCGGAGCTGCAGGGACTGTACGAACCGGCGCGGGCCGATGCCGCGCTGCTGGCCCTGCTGCGCCCGCCCGCGTCGGTGGCCGACGTCCTGGCCGACGTCGAGGGCGCGCTCGACCTGCTCGACCGGCTCGGGGACCCGCGCCGCAGCGTCCACCCGTCGGTCCTGCCGACGGTGTACGCCCGGCTGGCCGCGGCGCTGGACGGGGTGGACGTCGAGCCGCCGGACCGGGTGCGCGTGGCACCGGATCGGGTCGTCCCGGCCGAGGACGCCGTGGTGCTCGACGTGCCGTGGGTACAGCCACTGGTCCGGTCGGGGCTCGTGCCGGCCGGGGGTGCGCCCGGGCCCGTCGCCGACCTGCTGGACCTCCCGCTGGCCGGGGAGGTGGTGCGGGCGCGGGTGGAGAGCAGCCCGGTGCGGCGGCTGCGGTGGGCCGACGTGCCGGGCGCGGAGCTGGCCGCCGCCCGGCTCGGCGCGGCCGTCCCCGCCACCGAGGTGGCGGTGCACGATCGGCTGTTGGTGGGCGGCCGGGGAGCGCGGTGGTGGCCCGACGGCGACGTGGACCACGTCGACGGCACGCCGGCCGCGCTGGGCCGGGCGCTGGCCTGGCGGGCGGGGGCGTGGCCGCTGCGCCAGGCGCTGGCCGAGGCGTTCGCCGAGCCCGACGCCGGCGACGCGCTGGCCGCCGAGGACGGCGTGGCGCCCTGAGGAGCGCGGATCGCGAACCGAGCACGCCGCCGGTCCGGGAACCGGACCGGCGGCGCGTCCCTCGGTAGCGGGTCTCGTGGATCAGTACCAGCGCGGCACGGCCTTGGCCCCGGGCGCGTGGCCGTGGGCCGACGGCCGACCGCCGCCCCGGCCGGCCGGTGCCCCGGCGGTCGGCGCCGCCTGCCTGCTGCGCCAGCAGTCGTAGAGCGACCGCCACTGCGCGGCGGTGAGGGCGGCGGCCCGGGTCGTGGGGGACAGGCCCTCCTGGCGCAGCCAGCGGATGCCGGCCGTCCCGGGCAGCTGCGACCGCAGGGCGGCACCCAGCGCCGCGCCGGGCTTGGCCAGGACGGCGGCGGCCAGGCGGTCGAACGCCGCGGCGTCCTCGGTGGGGAGGTCGTCGCGGGCGGTGGCGGGTGCGCCGTCGAGGGCGCGGTGGGGGCGTGACATGGCAGACCTCCGGAGGAGGGCAGGGCTGCGCGCACGGCGCAACCGCGTATCAGGGAGGAGTGCCCGCGCGGGGCGGGCGGACGGCGGGGAGCTGGGCTCGACCCGCGGTGCGTGTCGCTCGGGTGGGATCAGGACCGCATGACGAGGACGGTAGGACGACACCACCGCGGCCGTCGACCGCTTTTCGGCGACCGTCGGTGTCAGCGGGGCGAGCGGCCGGCCTTGCGCTGCCGGTTCGCCTCCCACCGGGCCTTGTCCCGCGCGCGGGCGTCGGCGTTCTTCTCCCACTGCTCCGCACGACGCCGCGCCCGGGCCAGTTCCCGCTCCTCGAACGTGGAGTGCTGGTCCCAGTCGCGGGCCAGCAGGGCCACGATCCACAGGCACAGGCCGACGACGGCGAGGAAGGTGGCGAGGATCGGGTCGAGGGTCAGGAAGGCGGCCGCCGTCCCGGCGACCCAGATCCCGCCCCACACCGCCAGACGCATCGACACCGCCCCAGTATCCCCCGGTCGCGGGGCGTCCTCCCCGGCCGTCCAGGGCGGTTGGACTCTTGCTTCCTCGGCGGTGGGTCCCTACGGTCGACACCAGCGGTTCAACAGTCAGCCGTGGAACCCGTGCTGGATCCGTTCCGCAGGTGCCCACCCGCGCGGCTGGAACGGCTCCACCCCCGAGAGGGGTCCCGTGACCGCTACCTCCCTGTCGCCCACCGACGACCTCGTGTCGATCACGGTGGCCGGCACGTCGTCCACCGCTGCCCTCACCGTCGCCGGCGAGGTCGACTCCTCGTCCGCCCCCGTACTCCGGACCGCCGTCGACCAGGCCCTCGCCCGGGGCGTCCGCGAGCTCGTCGTCGACCTCGACGCCGTCACCTTCCTCGACTCGGCCGGGCTCTGCGTCCTCGCGGCCGCCCACCGCAGCGCCTCTCTGCAGGGCGTCCGGCTGCGCGTGCTCGCCTCGGGCAGCGCCGTCATCCGGCCGCTGCAGATCACCGGACTGTGGGAGCTCCTGGCCGTGGAGCTGGTGCAGCCGGGCGCCGGCGCCGCCTGACGGCGCTCCCACCGGCGCGGGACGGGCGCGGCCGCCGGGCCGCCGCTCCGCCCCGGGCACTCCTCCGTCCCCCCGGATGGCGCACACTCGTAGTCGCCGACGTGCCCTGACGAGGAGGACCCCGTGCGAGATGCGGTCATCTGCGAGCCCCTGCGGACCCCGGTCGGGGGCTTCGGCGGCTCGCTGCGCGACGTACCCGTGCAGGAGCTGGCCGCCACCGTGATCCGCGCGGTCATGGAGCGCACCGGCCTGCCGCCGGAGTCGGTGGACGACGTCCTGCTCGGCCACTGCTACCCGACGATGGACGCCCCGGCGCTGGGCCGGGTGGCGGCGCTGGACGCCGGCCTGCCGGTCACCGCCTCCGGTCTGCAGATCGACCGGCGCTGCGGCTCGGGGCTGCAGGCGGTCCTCTACGCGGCGATGCAGGTGCAGTCCGGCGTCTCCGACGTCGTCCTCGCCGGTGGTGCCGAGTCGATGAGCAACGCGCCCTTCTACTCGACGGCGATGCGCTGGGGGGTCAAGGCCGGCCCCGGGGTCATGCTGCAGGACGGTCTGGCCCGCGGCCGGGTGACCGCCGGCGGCCAGAACCACCCCGTGCCCGGCGGCATGCTGGAGACGGCGGAGAACCTCCGGCGGGAGTACGGGATCGGGCGCGAGGAGCAGGACGAGTACTCCGTCCGCAGCCACCAGCGCGCCGCGGCCGCCACCGAGGCCGGCCGCTTCGCCGACGAGATCGTCCCCATCACCGTGAAGAGCCGGAAGAGCGAGACCGTCGTCGACCGCGACGAGCACATCCGGCCCGACTCCAGCGTCGAGACCCTGGCCAAGCTGCGGCCGATCCTCGGCAAGGACGACCCGGACGCCACCGTCACCGCCGGCAACGCCAGCGGCCAGAACGACGGCGCCGCGATCGCGATCGTCACCTCGCCGGAGAAGGCCGCCGAGCTCGGGCTGCGCCCGCTCGCCCGGCTGGTCTCCTGGGGCGTCGGCGGCGTGCCGCCCAAGACCATGGGCATCGGCCCGGTCCCGGCGACGGCGAAGGCGCTGGCCCAGGCCGACGTGAAGCTCTCCGACGTCGACCTGATCGAGCTCAACGAGGCCTTCGCCAGCCAGGTGCTCGCGGTGACCCGCGAGTGGGGCTTCACCGAGAGCGACTTCGAGCGCACCAACGTCAACGGCTCGGGCATCTCGCTGGGCCACCCGGTCGGCGCCACCGGCGGCCGCATCCTGGCCACCCTGCTGCGCGAGATGGAGCGCCGCGACGCCCGCTACGGCCTGGAGACGATGTGCATCGGCGGCGGCCAGGGCCTGGCTGCCCTCTTCGAGCGCGTCTGAACAAGGACCCCGAGAAGGACCCCGTCCTCCCCACCGCTCGGAGAAGGACCCCGCCCCCGTCGGTTGTCGCGACAACCGACGGGGGGGGTTCAGGACGACGGGTCGCGGTCGGGGTAGCGGGCCCGGGCGAGGGCGTACAGGCCGAACGCGGCGAACCCGGCCGCGACGCCGCCGAGCAGCCACGGCCCCGCCCGCACCCCGGCGATCGCGGTCATCGCGCCGTCCAGGCCGGTCGCGGTGGAGACGTCGGCCGAGGTCGCGGCCCGCCACAGCAGCACGCCGACCAGACCGAACGCGACCCCCTTGGCGACGTAGCCGACCCGCCCGACGGCGAGGATGAGCGGCTCCCACCGGTCGGGGGCCGCCGGCAGGTCGATGTCCTTCATGAACCCGCCGGTGACCCCGCGCAGCAAGCTGTAGGCGCCGACGGCGACCACCCCGGTCGCGACCGCGGCCACCAGCGCGGCTCCGCCGGGGATCTCCAGCGTCTCGCCGGTCAGCTCGCGCAGCCGCTGGTCGGCCTCGTACTCCGCGCCGACGGCGAACAGCAGGGCGGTGCCCCCGAGAACGGCGTAGACGGTGGCCTTGGCCAGGCACCGGGCGCAGACGAACGCCGTCCGCCGCCGGTGCGCGCCGTCGAGCAGCCCGCGCCACCACAGCAGCACCTCGCCGGCCTGCCACAGCGCCAGCGCCAGCAGCCCCAGGCCGATGAGCCACAGGAGGACCAGGCCGCCGGGGGAGCCGGCGACCGTGTGCAGCGCACCGGTCTGGTCGGCGTCGGTGCGCCCGGAGCCCCGCGCCAGCTGGAGGGCCAGCCAGCCGATGAGCAGGTGCACCGCCCCGTAGGCGACCAGCCCGATCCGCGCCACCGCCTCCAGCACCGGGTGGTCGGTGACCTCCCGGGCGTGGTGGACCGCCCGGTGCACACGGTCCAGCAGCGAGCGCGGCGAGGGCACCGCACGATGGTGCCCCAGAGCTGATGACCTCGCCCCCGGGCCTGCCTCGGCCGGGGACGGCTCTTGCGGCCCCGTCCAGGGCACCGCCGCGAGCGTGCGAGCGGTGGGGAGGAGGGGGTCCTTCCTCAGGTGCGCTCGGGGTAGCGGGCCCGCACGAAGCAGAACGCCCCGAACGCGGCGATGCCCAGTGCGACGAGGGTGAGCAGCACCTGGCCGAACGGGGCGTCGAGCACGGTGCGCAGGGCGCCGTCCAGGCCACTGGCCTTGGCCGGGTCGAAGGTGATCGCGGCGTAGACCAGCAGGGCTCCCACCAGGCCCAGCGCGACGCCCTTGGCGGGGAAGCCGACCAGGCCGAGCTTCTCGACCAGGTTCCGCGTCCGCGGGGGCGCCTGGCCCAGGTCGATCTGCTTGAGGAAGCGCTTGGAGACGCCCTTGTAGACGAGGTAGACGCCGACGCCGATCACGACCAGCCCCACCAGCCCGACCAGCCATCGGCCGGCCGGCCAGCCGAAGACGCCGGCGGTCTGCTGCTGTTGCTGCCCGGAGCTGGACTGCCCGCCGCCGGTGGCGAAGCGGATCGCGAGGATCGCCAGCGCGGCGTACACGATCGCCTTGGCCACCGACTTGACGATCTTGGTGACCGCCTTCTTGCGGGCGTCGCCGGAGGCCGACAGGCCCTGGCGCCAGCGGAGCACCTCGCCGGCCTGCCACAGCGCCAGCGCGATCAACCCGATGGCCAGCACCCACAGCAGCGGCTTGCCCAAGGGCTGCTGGGCCAGCGTGGACAGCGCGCCGGACTGGTCGGCCGACTGGCCGCCCCCGCCCCAGGCCAGCTGCAGCGCCAGCCAGGCGATCAGCAGGTGCACGACGCCGTAGGCGATCAGCCCGACCCGGGCCAGGTTCTCGAGGGCGTCGCTGTTGCCCGCCCGGTCCGCCGCGCCTGCGGCCGACCCCACCGTCCCGCGCCCGCTCATGGCCGGCTCCTCTCCGTCCCCACCTCGTCGAGGGGGCAGATCAGCGTGGCACAGGACGGACGTCTCCGCTGGTCGGAGCCGGGTCCGGGGCCGAGTCCGGGGTGGGGAGCCGCCACCAGAAGGCGGTGAAGAAGAAGCCCTCGCGCAGTCCGGCGGAGTGGCAGGCCACGTGGTCGGCGTGCAGTGCCTCCTGGCAGCGGATGTCGGTGCCCGGCAGGAGGTCGGGGCAGCGCTCGGTGTCCGGGGGGACGCCGGTGCCGGTGATGGGCGGGGAGTCGAACGCGCGCGGGGTCAGCGTCTCGCGGCGGGGGTGGCTCAGTCGGGCGGCGGAGGCGTTCACGGTTTCCCTCGGGCGCAGGGGGGTGCGGACGACACCACGGTCCCGCGCCCGGCCTCCCGGCGTACCGGATCCGGCCGCCGGGAGGCCGGGCGTGCCGCGGGTCGCAGCCGCCTGTGGTGGACACTGGCACCCGTGGTGGACACCGGCTCGAGGACGGCGCAGGCGACGACCCCGGAGGCGGCCCGCCGGGCGTGGCCCCGGTGGGTGGCCGGCGGCGTCGCGCTGCTCGTCGTCGCGGGCGTCGCGGTCTTCTGGGACGCGGCTGGGGCGCGGCTGCTGCTCGGGGTGGTGGGCGCGCTCGCCGTGGCGCGCGGCGTCGTCCTGACCCGGGCCGGGGACCGGAGTCCCGGTGCCGTGGCGGTCGGCGCCGGGCTCGCCGCGGCCGCCGTCGCGGTCGCCTCCGGCGGCCTCGCCGCGTGGGTGCTGCTGGCCGCCGTCCCGGCCGGGCTGCTGGCCGGGGCCGTCCTGCTGCTGCGCCGCGGGGGCGCGGTGCGCCGCAGCGGTCAGGCCGCGCTGGTCTGGTGGGCCCTGGTGACCACGCTCCTGGGAGTCACCGGGACGCTCAGCACCTGGACCCGAGCCGCCGACGGCGCCGCGGTGGTCGCGGCGCTGGCCGTCGGCCTGCTCGGGGTCGTCGTCCTCGTCGGCGGGGTCAACCTGCGGACGCTGGCCGCGCGGCCGCCGGCACCGGCCCGTCCGGCCGCCTGCGCGGGGTGCGCCTGCAGCGCCGGGGGCTGCGGCGCCTTCGGCTGAGCCGGAGCACGGGCGCGGCGCGCCGGGAGAGGCCGGTCCCGTTTCGGTTACGGGGTGCCCGGTGCGGGGCACCCGGGTTGCGTGACCGGACACGTCTTCGTGGTCGGCGCCGACCTGCGCCGCCTGGTGTGCGACGACGTCCTCGTGCCGACCGACCGCTCGGCGCGGGTGACCGCCGGGTGGCAGGAGCTGCTCCCGCCGGACCTGGTGGCCCACGCGGACGGCGACGGCGTCTGCCTCGACCTGCGCTGGAACGGCGGCGAGCGGGCGATGCAGGTGCCCGGCGACGGGTCCCCGCGGCTGTGGCTGGTGGACACCGTCGACGGCGCCGACCGCGACGCCGACTCCGACGACGCCCTCCCGTGGCTGCTCGACGGCGCCCGCGAGGCGCTGGCCGCGGTCGCCCGCCGGGAGGTGCCCGAGCCGGTGCACGGGCGGGCCCGCCGGCTGGTCGCCCTGCCGGCTCTCGGCACCGGCTGGGGCGGAGCCGGCGGCTGGCGCGGCACGCTGCTGCAGCAACTGCTGCCCGTGCTCCGCGAGGCGGCGGCCGAGCACGGCTTCGACGTCGCCCTCGTCCTGCGCGGGCCCAGCGACCTGGCCGCGGCCCAGCGGGTGCGCCGCGGCGACGAGCACAGCTGGGACCTGCCCGACCACCTGATGACGCTGGCCGAGGACCTCGGCGAGCGCGCCCGGCGGGGGCAGCTGGCCGCGTTCATCGGCGCCGGCGTCAGCGCGGCGGCGGGCCTGCCCACCTGGGAGGAGCTGCTCGACGAGCTGGCCGAGCGGTCCGGGCTGGACGACGGACTGCGCACCGGGCTGTCCGGTCTGCCGGCCCAGGACGCCGCCGCGCTGCTGGCCCGGGAGCTGGGCCGCGGGCAGCTGGAGTCCTTCGTCGAGGAGCGCTTCGGGCCGGCGCACTACGCGCTGGCGCACGCGCTGATCGCCGACCTGCCGGTGCAGGAGTTCGTCACCACCAACTACGACCCGCTGGTCGAGCTCGCCGCCGCCGACATCGGGCGCGAGCTGACCGTGCTGCCCTTCGACGACCCGGAGCCCGGCCGGCCGTGGCTGCTCAAGCTGCACGGCGACGCCGCGCACCCGGAGAGCATCGTCCTGACCCGCGAGGAGTACCTGCAGTTCGGCGACTCCCGCGCCGCGCTGGCCGGCGTCCTGCACTCGCTGCTGCTCACCCGGCACGTGCTCTTCGTCGGCACCTCGATGCAGGACGACGACCTCATCCGGATCGCCCACCAGGTGCGCACCGCCATCCAGGCGCCCGGCGCGGCGCCCCGCCGGCGCAGCGGCACGGTCCTGGCGCTCCAGGAGGACCCGGCGCGGGCCCGGC
The DNA here is from genome assembly GCF_048569675.1 of Geodermatophilus sp. CPCC 206100. Classification (NCBI taxonomy): domain Bacteria; kingdom Bacillati; phylum Actinomycetota; class Actinomycetes; order Geodermatophilales; family Geodermatophilaceae; genus Geodermatophilus; species Geodermatophilus sp. CPCC 206100. The sequence goes on along the minus strand of NZ_JAQISV010000042.1, from coordinate 38,300 downwards.
TGTGGGAGCGGGACGTCGAGACCGTGGCCATCTCGCCGGCCGGCACGTCGCCGGCCGAGGCGGCCCGGCTGCTCGAGGTGCTGCTCGACCTCATCGGCTGCCTGTCCACGCCGCCGACCGGCTACCTGCTCGACCCGGCCTACCGGGGCCTGCTCAACGAGGAGGAGCGGGCGCTGGCCGAGGCGCTGGCCACGGTCGAGCGCGCCGTGCCCGAGCGGACCGGCACCTCGGCGACCGGTGAGGTGGCCGCCCTGCTGCGCCGGCTCGGCTCGCGGACCTGCGCCTCCGAGCCGCCGGCCGACGGGCCGACCGACCGGGCCGACGACCGGCTGCAGCAACAGCGCCCCGGCTGACGCAGGGGGGCGGTGTGAGGCCGCGGCGGCCTGGGCAGGGGCGGGGCATGCGCCGACCCCGGTGGGAGAACAGCCTGAACGCCGTCGCCAAGGGCTACGGCTGGCTGCCCGACAAGCGCCGGTCGCAGGGGCGGCGCACCGTCTCCGCCCGGCTGCTCGGGCTGCCCGTGGTCGGCATCGTGGGCCCGGACGCGGCGCGCTTCCTCTACGACGAGGACCACGTCCGCCGCTCGCACGCCATCCCCGAGCCGGTGCAGGGCACCCTGTTCGGCAAGGGCGCCGTGCACACCCTCGACGGCTCCGAGCACCGCGTCCGCAAGGCCGTGTTCGTCGCGCTGCTGATGGACGACGACCGCATCGGCCGGCTGGTCGAGCGGGTGACCGCCGCCTGGGACGCCGCCGCCCCCGGCTGGGTGCGGCAGGAGCGGATCGTCCTGTTCGAGGAGGCGCGGGTCGTGCTCACCCGCGCGGTGTGCGACTGGGCCGGCGTCCCCCTGGCCGACGACGAGGTGCCCGGGGTGGCCCGCGACCTCACCGCGCTGGTGGACGGCTTCGCCACCGGCGGGCCCCGGCACTGGCGGGCACGGCGCGCCCGCGGACGGCTGGAGGCCCGGCTGTCCCGGCTGGTGGCGGACGTCCGCAGCGGGGCGGCGACCGTGCCCGGGGGCTCGGTGGTCGACGTCCTCTCGGGGCACCGGGACGCCGACGGGGAGCAGCTGGACCCCCACGGAGCCGCGGTCGAGCTGCTCAACGTCATCCGGCCGACCGTGGCGATCAGCTGGTTCGTCGCGTTCTCCGGGCACGCCCTGGTGCGGTGGCCGCAGTACCGCGAGCGGCTGGCCACCGGGGACGTGGCGTTCGCCGAGGCGTGGGCGCACGAGGTGCGCCGCTTCTACCCTTTCGCACCCTTCATCGGCGGGCGGGCGCCCCGCGAGGTGGAGTGGGACGGCGAGCGGATCCCGAAGCACGCCATGGTGCTGCTGGACCTCTACGGGCAGGACCACGACGCCGACCTGTGGGGCGACCCCTACACCTTCCGCCCCGAGCGCTTCCTCGGCCGGGAGATCGGCGCCTTCGAGCTGGTGCCGCAGGGAGGCGGGGACCCGCGGACCACCCACCGCTGCCCGGGCGAGCAGCTGACGGTCGCGGTGCTGGCGGCGCTCGCCGTCCGGCTGGCCCGGCTGCAGGTCGACGTCCCCGAGCAGGACCTCAGCATCTCGCTGCGCCGGATCCCGGCGGTCGTGGCCAGCGGCGTGGTGCTGGAGGTGCGGGGCGGCCGCTGAGAGTGCAGCCGCGTCGTCGCGCTCCGCAGCGGGCGCGCCGGAGGCGGTCCTGGGTGTCGGTGCCCCATGGTCTCATCGGAGCCGACCCGGGGGAGGACGTCGATGAGCAGGCTGCTCGCACCGTTGATCGCGATCGTCGGTCTGGTGGCGCTCGCCGTCGGCCTCGTGTGGGCCGAGCTCGAGGTCACCTCCATGGGCGGCGTGCGCCTGGTCGGCGTCGGCGCGCTGGCGCTGCTCGCCGCGGCCGCGCTCGCCGGCGTGCACGAGAGCGGGGCCCGGGCGTCCCGGCGGCGCCGCGTCGCCCGCTCCTGACCCGAGCCCGCTCCTGACCGCGCCCGCTACTGAGCTGCGCCCGCGGGTGCCGGGCCCAGCCCGGCGTCGCGGGCCAGCGCCACCGCCTCCGCGCGGCTGGCCGCGTGCAGCTTGGTGAGCACGTCGGAGACCCGGTTGCGCACCGTCTTCTCCGACAGGAACAGCCGGGCGGCGATCGCGGCGTTGGGCAGACCGTGCGCGACCAGGTCGAGCACCTCCCGCTCCCGGTCGGTGAGCTCGGGGAACGGCACGGCCGCCGAGCGCGCCCGGGACGAGGCGAAGAACGCCAGCACCCGGTCGGCGATCCGCGGGCCGAACACCGCCTCGGAGCGGGCGGCGGCGCGCACCGCCCGGAGGATGTCGGCGGCCTCGGACTCCTTGAGCAGGTAGCCCCGCGCTCCCGCGCGCAGCGCCGCGAACACCGAGTCGTCGTCGTCGCTCATGGTCAGCACGACCACGGCGGTCCCCGGGTGGGTCGCGCTGATCCGCGCGGTGGCGGCGACCCCGCCGGTGCCGGGCATGCGCAGATCCATGAGGACGACGTCGGGCCGGTGCCGCTCGACCGCCGCGACCGCCGCCTCGCCGTCGGCCGCGGTGCCAACCACCTCGACGTCGTCGGCGTCGCCCAGGGAGTCGGCGACCCCGTCCCGGTAGACCGGGTGGTCGTCGACGACCAGCACGCGGATGGCCCTCACCGGGCGGCCAGGGGGAGTCGGGTGCGCACGGTAGTCCCTCCACCGGGGGTCGGATCGATCTCCAGGGTGCCGCCCACCTCGGCGGCGCGTTCCCGCATGCTGGTCGAGCCGACGCCGGGCACCGCGTCCGGGGCCACGCCGGTGCCGTCGTCGGCCACCTCGACCAGCAGGTCGCCGTCCGCGACCGCGAGGGTGACCCGGCAGGTCGCGGCGCCGGAGTGGCGGACGGCGTTGGTCACCGCCTCGGCGGCGATCCGGTAGGCGGCCACCTCCACCGCCGCCCGCAGCGGCGGCAGCTCCCCGGCCACGACGGTGACCGGCGCGGGCGCGTCCCCGGCGGCGGCGGCGGCGGGCACGGGCAACCGGTAGGCGGCGACGTGCTCGCGGAGCGCGCCGGCCAGGCCCAGCTCGTCGAGGGCCGGCGGGCGCAGGTCGTCGACGGCCCGGCGGACGGCGGCGACGGTGCGCCGCATCTGGTCACGCAGCCGGCCGGCCAGCGCGGCGAGGTCGGGCTCGCCGGACAGCTTCCCCGCCAGGCGCTCCAGCTGCAGCGCCATGCCGGCCAGCTCGGGGCCGACGCCGTCGTGCAGGTCGTGCCGCAGCCGGCGGCGCTCCTCCTCCCGGCCGGCGACGATCCGCTCGCGGCTGGCCTGAAGGTCGGCGACCAGGCCGGCGGCCCACACCAGGGTGGCGGCGCGGCGGGCGACGTCGTCCAGCGCGCCCTTCTCCGGGCGCCGCCAGCGCTCGCCTGGGGACCGGTGGGTGACGTGCAGCTCGCCCACCGGCTCGCCGAGCGAGGTGAGCGGGAGGACGTCGGTGTCGGCGGCGTCGGGCGCCGGACCGGCGGACGTCGTGGGCGCCAGCCGCGGATCGGCCGGGACGACGGCGACCCGCGGCAGCCGCAGTACGCGGGCCACCTCGTCGACCAGCGCCTGCAGGGCGTCGGCCGGGCCGCCCGCGACGTCGAGCGTGGAACCCACGCGGGTCGCGACGGCCAGCGGGTCCCGCCGCTCTCCGTAGAGCAGCCGGTCGACCGCCCGCTGCGCCCGCTCCCAGCCGGCCGCGGCGGCCAGCGCGGCGACCGCGGCCGCGGCGACGGCGAACCGCCGCTCCCCGGCGCTGAACTCCCCGACCACGGCGACCAGCCCGCCGTAGGCGAGCAGCAGCAGCACCGACAGCAGGGTGAAGACCACCGCGCGGCTGACCACCTGGCCGACGTCGAACAACCCGTGCCGGAGGACGGCGACCGCCACCGCCAGCGGCACCGCGGCGAAGCCCAGGGCGAAGAAGGCGCTGGTGAGGACGGGCAGGTCGACGACGAGGGAGGCCAGCGTGCCGACGACCAGCACCGAGGCGCCGAGCACCAGCCACTGCAGCTGGGTCCGCTCGACCCCGGTGGAGTGCCGCATGCGCACCACCAGGGCGGCCACGCCGACCGGCCCGCCGACGAGGAAGACCGCCATCGAGCAGACGATGAGCACGTAGTTGGGCCACAGCGCGTCGGTGAGGTGCCACGGGTTGGTCAGCCGCGGGTCGACGTCCAGCTCGGTGGGCCGGATCATCGCCGCGACGGTGCCCGCGACGACGACGGTGACCAGGAGCCGGGCCACCGGCCGCCAGCGTGGGGAGGGCAGCCGGCCGGTCGGGAAGTACAGGGGCACCAGCGCGACGACCACGTAGTAGGTGGCGAAGCCCCAGGCCGCCGTCCAGGTCGCCAGGTCGGGGAGGAAGCCGGTGTCGCCATCGACCAGGACCGCGCGCACCGCGTACTCGCCGGCCAGCAGGTAGGGGCCGGTGAGCGCGCTGGTCATCAGCAGCCAGCCGACCAGGTTGCCCGGCCGGCGCCGCAGCACCAGCGCGCCGACCAGGGGGTAGAGCAGGCCGAGGACGGCGTCGCTGGCCTCGACCGGCACGCCGGCGTCGGTCCAGGCGCCCATGGCGACGGCGGCGAGCGTGCAGGAGACGCCGACCGCGGCGAGCAGCCCGGGCAGCCAGCACGGGGCGGTCGGCGGGGGCACGGCCGACATCCTGCCCGGCGGGAGGCCGCTCAGGCCCGCAGCACGTCCACGCCGGCGGCCCGCAGGTCGCGGACGGCCGGGTCGTCGTCCGGGGCGTCGGTGACCACGCCGGTCACCGCGGACAGGGGGAGCACGGCGAACGGCGAGGCGGCGCCGATCTTCTCGACGCTGGCCAGGACGTAGGTGTCGGCGGCCCGGCGGGCCAGGGCCCGCTTCATCGCGGCCTCGTCGGCGTCGCCCGTGGTGAGCCCCGCCTCGGCGTGCACGCCGGTGACGCCCAGCAGGAAGACGTCGGCGGTGACCAGCTGCGCGGCCTCGACGGCGGCGGCGCCGCAGGCGACCACGGAGTGCTTGAACAGCCGCCCGCCGATCAGCTGTACCTCGACGCCGGGGTGCTCGACGAGGGCGACGGCGACCGCGGGGCTGTGCGTCACCACCGTGGCGGTCAGCTCGCGTGGCAGGGCACGGGTGACCGCGAGCGCCGTCGTGCCGCCGTCCAGCAGCACCGTGCTGCCCGGGCGGACCAGCCCGGCGGCGCGAGCGGCGACCCGCTCCTTGCTCTCGACGGCGACGCTGCGCCGCGCGGCGGAGTCGGCGACGGCGGGGGACGCCGGCAGCGCGCCGCCGTAGACCCGCTGGCACAGCCCGGCCGCGGCCAGCTCGCGCAGGTCGCGGCGGACGCTGTCCTCGGAGACGCCGAGCTCGGCGGCGAGGTCCTTGGCGACCAGGCGGCCGTCGGTGCGCAGCCGGCCGAGCAGCAGGTCCCGGCGGTGGGCGGCGAGCATGCACGTTCCTCCTTGTTTATGCACGATTCTGCACTATCGTCCGATGTCATGACCACCACCGTGCAGGAACCCGTTCCCGGCATCGACATCCCGGACGCCCGCGGGCGGACCGGCCTGGACCGCACCGGCCGCCACCTCACCGGCAACCCGGACGTCCTGGTGACCGACGTCGAGCTCGTCGCGAGCGCCTGGCACGTGCTGCGGCGCACCACCTTCCGTTACCGGCACCGCGACGGCCGGTGGACCACCGAGCAGCGTGAGACCTACGACCGCGGCAACGGGGCGACGATCCTGCTGCACGACGTCGCCCGCGGCACGGTCCTGCTGTCCCGGCAGTTCCGCTTCCCCGTGTACGTGAACGGCCACCCCGACGGGATGCTGGTCGAGACGGCGGCGGGCCTGCTCGACGCCGACGACCCGGAGATCGCCGTCCGCAGGGAGACGCAGGAGGAGCTCGGCGTGGCCGTCGGCCCGCTCGAGCACGTCTTCGACGTCTTCATGAGCCCGGGGTCGGTTACCGAGCGGCTGCACTTCTACGCCGCCGCCTACACCGCCGCGGACCGCACCGGCGCAGGCGGCGGGCTGGCCGAGGAGGGGGAGGACATCGAGGTGCTGGAGCTGCCGTTCGCCGAGGCGCTGGCGATGGTCGACGACGGCCGGATCGCCGACGCGAAGACGATCCTGCTGCTGCAGTGGGCGGCGCTGCGGGGGCCGTTCGCGCGGGCCTGAGCCCGGGCGCCGCTGCCCGAGAGGGAGGGACGCACAGCCCTGGGGTCCGGGACACGGGGCGGGCGAGGGTCTGTCCGTACCGAACGACCCCCTGAGAGAGGAACGAGACGATGACCGCGTCCACCGAGCCCGCCGCCCCCACCGAGGCGGCACCGCGGACCGGGTCGACCCCGGGTGCCCGGTTCCGCCGGATCGGCGGTGGGCTGTCCCTGCTGGCGTCCGGCACCCTGGTCGCCGCCAGCCTGGCGATGATCCCGTACCAGAACGAGACCCAGGCCGAGTACCTGCAGACCGGCGTCGACCACACCGGCCCGATCCTCTGGGCCGCCGTCGTCCTGCACTACGGCTACCTGCTGCTGCTGCCGGCTGCCCTCACGCTGGTGCACCTGGCCCGCCGCGGGGCGCGCCGCACCTCGCTGGTCGCGATGGTGCTCGCCGGCCTCGGCGCCGGGCTGTCGGGCATCGTGGTCGTGGACTTCTACCACGTGGCCCTGGCCAACGCCCTGCCGCTCGAGGAGGCGCAGGGGATCGTCGACCTCGCCGACGGCTACGGGCAGGGTGCGCTGATCGCGCTGCCCTCGATGCTCGGGCTGCTCGTCGGCACCAACCTGGCCATGTTCGCCGCCTGGCGGGCTCGGATGATCCCGCTGCTGCCCGTGCTCGTCACGCTGGTCGGCTTCGGCATCTTCCTCTTCGCCTCGGGCGACGCCTGGCTGCCGACGATCGGCGGGACGCTGGCCGCGATCGGCCTGGGCTGGGCCGGGACGATCGTCCTGAAGATGCGCGACGAGACCTGGGACCGCATCTGAAAGAGGACCCCCTGCCCCCCACCACTCGCACGCTCGCGGCGGGCCCCTGCAGGGGGCCGTCCGCGAGCGGCCCTCGTGGCCACAGAGGCCCGCCCCCAGGTGGCCTCCGTGGCCACTTCGGCCGTTCTCAGGTGAGGCGGGCCAGCTCGGTGGGGAGCGGGCCGGGGGAGAGGACGCCGAGCCGCTGGGTGGCCCGGGTCAGCGCGACGTAGAGGTCGTTGTGGCCGCGCACGCCCTCGTCGAGGACCCGCTGTGGATCGACGACGAGCACGTCGTCGAACTCCAGCCCCTTCGCCTCGGTCGGGGTGAGGACCACCGGGCCGAGGGAGGAGTCCGCCTCCGGGCCGGAGGAGACGCCGGCCAGCCGCTCGGCCAGGGCGGCGGCGACCCCCGCCACCCGGCTGGCCGGAGCGATCACCGCGGTGGTGCCCTCGTGCCCGGCCCACCCCGCGACGACGTCGGCGACCCGGCCGGCGAGGGCGTTCTCCCCGGTCACCTCGGCCCACGGCGGCTCGGTGCCCGGCCGGACCGAGCGGGGCGCGGTCGCACCGGTGCCGCCGGCGGCCAGGACGTCGGCGGCGACGGTCATGATCTCGGCGGGCGTCCGGTAGTTGACGGTCAGCTCCTCCAGCCGCCACGCGGGGCCGACGTGCGGCTCCAGCGTCTCGCCCCACCCCGAGGACCCGGCCAGCGTGCCGGTCTGGGCGAGGTCGCCGACGGCGGTCATCGACCGGGTCGGGCAGCGGCGCACCAGCAGCCGCCACGCCATCGGGGACAGCTCCTGCGCCTCGTCGACGACGACGTGACCGAAGGTCCAGGTGCGGTCGGCGGCGGCCCGCTCGGCGGTGGTGCGGGTGTCGATCGCCCGCTGCCGATCGGCCAGCTCCTCGGCGCCGATGAGGTCACCGGCGCTGAGCACCTCGGCCTCCAGGTGCTCGTCCTCGAGGTCGATCGACCGCGAACCGTGCAGCACGTCGAGGGTCTCCTGGGCCTCGGCCAGCCGGCGGCGGCGGTCGCGCTCCTCGCGGGCGCGCTGCGCGCTGTCGTCGAAGCCGAGCAGCTCCTCGGCCTCCTCCAGCAGCGGGACGTCGGCCGGCGTCCACCCGGTGCCGCGCGCGCGGTGCAGGAGGGCCCGCGTCGCGTCGTCCCATCCCGGGGTGGCCCGCTCGATCCGGGCGGGGTCGGCGTAGAGGTCGCGCAGCAGCCGCTCGGGGGTGAGCACCGGCCACAGCTCCTCGACCAGCCCGCGGACAGCGGAGTCCTCGGCGACCTCCTTGCGCAGCGCGGACAGGTCCTCGGGGTCGAGCAGGTCACTGCCGAGCCGCTCGGCGTACCGCTTGGTCAGCGTGTCGACGACGCGGGCGGCGAACACCGGCCGCGCCAGGTTGTGCAGCCGGTCGGCCCGGCGCGCGGCGTTCTGCGCGCGGCTGACGTCGATCGGCCGCAGCCGCAGGAGGAACCCGTCGATCGTCACCTCGCGCGGCCGGTCCGGCAGGACCTGCCGGTCGGTGACCGCCCGCTGCAGCACCTCGACCATCTCCAGCCGGCCCTTGACCGCGGCCGTGGCCGGGTCCTCCGCCGCGCGGGCGTCGAGGCCGGGCCGCAGCTGGCCGAGCCCGGCCAGCAGTACGCCGGTCTCGCCGAGGGAGGGCAGCACGTCGGCGATGTAGCGGAGGAAGGTCGGCGTCGGGCCGACGACGAGCAGGCCGCGGCGGGCCAGCCGCTCGCGGTGGGTGTAGAGCAGGTAGGCCGCCCGGTGCAGCGCGACGGCGGTCTTGCCCGTGCCCGGCCCGCCCTGCACGACGAGCACCCCGCGGTCGTCGGCGCGGATGATGCGGTCCTGCTCGGCCTGGATGGTGCGGACGATGTCGGTCATCCGGCCGGTGCGGGCGGTGTCGAGGGCGGCCATCAGCGCCGCCTCGCCGGTGAGGTCGGAGCCGGCGACCCCGCCGGTGAGCACCTCGTCGTCCAGCCGGACGACGCGGCGCCCGCGGGTGCGGATGTGCCGGCGGCGGTCCACGCCGAGCGGGTGCACCGGGGTCGCGGTGTAGAAGGGCCGGGCCGCGGGCGCGCGCCAGTCGACCAGCGCCGGGTCGCCCCCGGCGTCGTCGGCGGGCAGGCCGATGCGGCCGATGTAGAGCGGTCCGTCCTCGGTGCGGTCGATCCGCCCGACGCACAGGCCGGCCTCGGCGGCGTCGAGGGCGGTGACCCGCTCGGTCTGGAACCGGACGGTGGCGTCACGCTCCTGCAGCGCCTGGGGGTCGACCGCGGGCCAGGAGATGGCCTGCTTCAGCCGCGTGGCGGCGAGGTCCCGGGCGGCGTCGAGGCGTCCGTAGAGCTCCTCGACGTACTGCTGCTCGGCTTCGATCTCGGGGTGGGGAACGACATCGGGCTGCGTCGTCGGCACTGCACGTCTTCCTGTCGGCATCCGTCTGCGGCAACAGACGAACGTCCATGGTGCCCCGGCATTCCCGTCCGTGCGGCGAGCCGCGGCCTATCCTCGCCGAATGGGTCCCGGGGTGCTCGTCGCGCTGACCCTGCCGGGCCTGGTGCTGCTGCTCGTGGGAGTGGCCGTCGCCGAGCAGGGCTGGTCGCGGCTGGGTCGGCGCAGCCCGGTGACCCGGCGCGAGCGGCACGCGCTGTCGGCCGGTGGGCTGGACGTCTTCTCGGCCGCGCTCGCCCCCGGCCGGGCGGCCGACCTCGAGCAGCAGCGCATCCAGGAGACGAAGCGGGACGACGTCGAGGACGGGGCGCCGCCGGCCAGCACCGTGGACCTGGCCGGCGGCGTCGCCGTGCTCGTGGTGCCCCGGTCAGCTGCCCAGTAGCCGCCGCAGCCAGCGGAGCCGGGCCGCGCGGGCCTCCCGCGAGAGCTGCGCGCCGGGCGCGAACCCGTCGAAGCCGTGGAACCCGCCGGGCCACACGTGCAGCTCGGCGACGCCGCCGGCCTGCCAGAGGCGGGTGGCGTAGGCGACGTCCTCGTCGCGGAAGGTCTCGGCCGAGCCGACGTCGATGAACGCCGGCGGGAGACCGGACAGGTCCTCGGCGCGGGCCGGGGCGGCGTAGGGGGAGACGTCGGGGCCACCGCGGGCGTCGCCGAGCAGCGCCGTCCAGCCGGTGTCGTTGGCGGTGCGGTCCCAGATGCCGCGACCGGCCATCTGGCGGGCCGAGACGGTCTCGTTGCGGTCGTCGAGCATCGGGCACAGCAGGAGCTGCCCGGCCAGCGCCGGGCCGCCGCGGTCGCGGGCCATGAGTGCCAGCGCCGCGGCCAGCCCGCCGCCGGCGCTGACGCCGGCCACCACCAGGCGGGCAGGGTCGATGCCCAGCTCGTCGGCGTGCGCGGTGGTCCAGACCAGGCCGGCGTAGCAGTCCTCGACCGGGCCGGGGTGCGGCGTCTCGGGCGCCAGCCGGTAGTCGACCGAGACCACCGCCATGCCCAGCTCCTGCGCGTGCTCGAGGACTCCGAGCACCCCGGAGCGGGCGTCGCCGACGATCATCCCGCCGCCGTGGGTGAAGTAGACGGCCGCGGTCGGGCCGGTCGCGCCGGTGGGTCGGCAGACCAGCAGCCGCACGTCCGGCGCGCCCTCGGGGCCGGGCACCGACCGCTCCTCGACGGTGAACGCGCCGTCGCGGCGCAGGTCCTCGTCGGTCGGCCGCGGGGTGAGCGGGTTCTGCCGCAGCACCGGGATCAGGTCGGCGGTGAGCGGGGTCGAGAAGGCGTCGAACTGATCGAGGGCGACCGCGCACTCGGGGTCGAAGGGGGGCGGCGGGCCGACCTCGGCGGGGGCGGGACCGGCGGACGGCGACGTCAGTGTCACGGCATCTCCTGCGCAGCGGGACGGCGGCCCGACGGGACCGCCGGTCCCATCCTGGCCGACCGGCCGGCTCAGGTGGGCAGGTAGGACACCAGCCGGTCGGCCAGCTCGCCCGGGCGGCTCAGCGCGACCAGGTGCCCGCCGGGGACCTCGTCGACCGGCAGCCCCAGCCGCTCGTCGGCGACCCGGCGTTGGAACGCCAGGGGGAAGAACCGGTCGTCGCGGGCCGCGAGGACGCGGGTGGGGACGTCCGGCCAGCGCTCCAGCGGCCAGGGCTCGGCGAACGGCGTCCCGGACTGCTCGAAGGGCTGCGTCATCGCCGCGGCCACCACCTCGGCCGGGACGTCGCCGAAGAACGCGTCGTCGTCATCCCGCGGCCAGCCCGCCTGCTCGGCCGCCGCGGCCCGGGCGTCGGCCTGACCGGTGACCGCCCACCACTCGCCCCCGGACTCCCCGGGCCGCGGCACCATCGCGTTGAGCAGGACCAGCAGGTCCACCGGCGTCCGCGTGCACACGATCGGCGCGGTCAGCCCGCCCATCGACTGCCCGACGACGACCAGCGGCCGCCCGGGAGTCGGCCCGATCGCGTCGAGCACGGCCTGGGTGTACTGCTCGAGGCCGGCCGCGTCGTCGCCGGCCGGCAGGTCGACCGGGACGGCGGCGCAGTCGCGGCGCTCGAGCTCGGGCACCAGCCGGTGCCAGTACCAGGCCTGCCCGCCCGCTCCGGGCACGAGGACGACGGTGGCGCGCACACGGGGGTGACCGCCGGCCCGGCCGGAACTCATCGCCGGGCCGGCCGGACCGCGCCCGGCCGTGGTGCGGATCCCGCGCCGAGACGGCAACCCGGAGGTCATCTCCCCGACATCTCGGGTGCCTACCGTCGGGTTGCGCACCACAGGAGGTAGTCATGAGCCCGATCACCGCGAACCGCCCGGCCCTCGAGCGGTCCACCCGCCGTCCGTCCCGCTCCCGCAACCGGCCCCCCGTGGACCGCACGCCGTGGGCGTGCCCGAACTGCCACCGGGAGACGGTGCCGCCGCGCAAGCGCTGCGCCGAGTGCGGGACCTCCCGCTACTGAAGAAGGACGGCGTCAGGCGGCCGGGGGCGCACCCCGCAGCCGCACCACGGCGGCCCGGTGCCGCCGGCGGCCGGCCAGCCGCCAGGCCAGCCGGTTGAGCGGGGACAGACCCGCGAGCAGCCGTGCCCGGTCGCCGGGGCAGGCGTCCTCGAGCGCGAGGCCGAGCACGAACAGCTGCTCCTGCGGCGCCAGCGTGCAGCGGGCGGCCCGGGTCACCGCCGTCCAGGCCTCGGCCGGCAGGTGCTCGGTCAGCAGCGGCAGGAGCTCGCGCTCCTCCTCGGCGGTCTGCGCGTCGACGGCGTCGGCGAGGTCCAGGCAGGCCATCGCGAAGGCGTCCCGCGCCGACGCGGTCTCCGCCACGGCCCACTGCCGGGCGGCCGTGGAGAGGTCGCGCAGCCCGTGGTCGAGCCCGGCGACGCGGGCGGTCCAGTCCTGCACGGACGCGCGGACCGGCTCCACGCGGTCGGCCGGCACGGCGCGGAGCAGCGCGGGCCACAGCAGCTCGCGCTCGGTGGCGTGGTGCTGCAGGAGCAGCCGGCCCATGAGGTCGGCGTGCCGGGTGAGGTCCCGGGTGCGGTCGACGTCGCCGGCCGGCGCCCAGGTGGCCAGCTCGGCGAGCAGGCGCAGCTCGCGCCGGACCAGCTGGTGCACCACGCGCTGGGAGGCGACGGCGCGGCAGGCCGCGCGGGCCGGCGTGGACGGTGCGGTTCGGTGTGTGGAGCGGGGGAGGACCGCGGCGGCGGTCATGGGGCACCTCGTTGCGGGTCGTTCGGCTCTGGGATGGAGAGGAGCGTAGGGACGCCGATGTCCCGGACGACAGGGTTTTCCGTCCCTGTCCGGGCGGGACGGCACGATCTCCGTGCCCGGGTGGACGGCGGGTCCGCCCCAGGGCGGACGCGGCTGCCGGTCACGGGGCTCCGGGAGGGCGACAGGAGCGGTACAGGACGGATACGTTCAGCCGGTGAGCACGATCATGCGGAACCGGGTCCGCGTGAGCGGGATCCCGAACGGACGCCCGATGGTGTTCGCCCACGGCTTCGGGTGCGACCAGGAGATGTGGCGGTTCGTCGCCCCCGACTTCGAGGTGGACCACCGCGTCGTCCTCTTCGACCACGTCGGCTCCGGGCGGTCGGACCTGTCGGCCTACGACCCGCAGAAGTACGCCTCGCTGCGCGGGTACGCCGCCGACCTCGTCGAGATCTGCCGCGAGCTGGAGCTGACCGACGTCGTCCTCGTCGCGCACTCGGTCAGCGCGATGATCGGGGTCCTCGCCGCCGAGCAGGCCCCGGAGCTGTTCGGCGCCCTGGTGATGGTGGGGCCCAACCCCCGGTACGTGGACGAGGAGGGCTACACCGGCGGCTTCTCCCGGGCCGACATCGCGGGGCTGCTGGAGCAGCTGGACAGCAACCACCTGGGCTGGTCGGCGGCGCTCGCGCCGGTCGTCATGGGCAACCCCGACCGGCCCGAGCTCACCGAGGAACTGACCAACAGCTTCTGCCGGACCGACCCCGAGATCGCGCGGCAGTTTGCCCGCGTCACGTTCCTCTCCGACAACCGCACCGACCTGCCCGGCGTCCGGTTGCCCACGCTCGTGCTGCAGTGCAGCCGCGACGTGATCGCGCCCGAGCCGGTCGGACGGTACGTACACGAACAGGTGCCCGGGAGCGTCTTCACCCAGCTGGCCGCCACCGGCCACTGCCCGCACCTGTCGGCCCCGGAGGAGACGACGGCCGCGATCAGGGCGTTCCTCTCGCGTTGACCGGACCCGCCATGGACGCCCCCGACCCGGCCCTGAACCAGCTGCTGGAGGACGACCCGGCCGACCTCTACGAGAACGCCCCGTGCGGCTACTTCTCCGCGCTGCCCGACGGCCGCCTGGTCAAGGTGAACCGGACGTTCTGCGCCTGGGTCGGCCGGGACGCCAGGGAGCTGCTCGGGACCCGGTTCCAGGAGCTGCTCGGCCTCGGGGGGCAGACCTTCTACGAGACCCACCTCGCGCCGCTGCTGCGGATGCAGGGTGCGGTGCGGGAGGTGGCGCTCGACGTCGTCCGGTCCGACGGCTCCCTGCTGCCGTGCCTGGTCAACGCGGTGGAGGTGCGCGATGCGGCCGGGGGGCCGCTGCTGCTGCGGGCGACGGTGTTCGAGGCGACGTCCCGGCGGCGGTACGAGCGGGCGCTGCTGGCCGCCCAGCGCGCGGCCGCCGAGTCCGAGGCCCGCATGCGCACGCTGCAGCAGGTGGTCACCCAGGTCTCCGCGGCAGCCTCCGTCCGGGAGGTCGCCGAGGTGATCGTGGCGCGCAGCCGCGAGGCGGTCGGCGCGTCGGGTGCCGGGCTGTGGCTCTCGTCCGAGCGTCGCGCCAGCGAGCGCCCCGGGACGTCGGTGCCCCCGGTGGAGCTGCTGGCGGTCGACGGGATCCCCGCCGACGTGCTGCGGGAGATGGAGGCGGCGGCGATCGGCGGAGCGGAGCTGGCGCGCAGCGGCGGGGTGCACACGGTACCGCTGGGCGCCGGCCTCCGGTCGGTGTGGCCGGAGCTCGCCGCGGCGATGGCGGAGGCGGGGCAGGAGGCGCTGGTGATCGTGTCGGTGAACGCCGACAGCCGGCACCTGGGCGCGCTGGTCCTGCTGCTCGGCTCGGCGGGGGACAGCGAGCTCGTCGACCTCACGGAGCCGGGTCAGCGGGGCACGCTCAGCCAGGTCGACGCCGACCTGCTGGAGACCCTCGGCCGACAGGCCGGGCAGGCCATCGAGCGGGTGCGGCTGTACGAGGAGACCGCCCGGCAGGCGTCCCGCTCGACGTTCCTCCTGGACGCCTCCCGGCTGATGGCCTCGGCGGGGGGCGTCGCGGAGACGGCGGAGCGTCTGGCGGAGCTGGCCGTGCCCCGGCTGGCCGACCTCTGCGTCATCGACCTGGCCGGCGAGCGGGGGCTGTCGCGCCCCGCGGCGCGGCACGGCGACCCCGTGCACCGGGCCCTGATGGCCGAGCTGCAGGAGCGGCACCTGCCGTTCCGCCGCGCTCCGCACCCGAGCGTGCAGGCCATGCGGGAGCAGCGGACGGTGTGGGTCCGCCGGGTCACCGAGGAGTGGCTGCGGCGGATCACCACCGACGAGCGGCACCTGGAGATCCTCCGGTCGCTGGACCTCACCGCGGTGATCTCGGTGCCCCTGCTCGCCGAGGGGCGCCCGCTGGGCGTGGTGACCCTCGGCGCGGACCGGCGGCGCGGGCCGTTCACCGCCGCCGACGTCGAGGTCGCCGAGCAGTTGGCCCTGCAGGTGGCCCAGGTGGTCGACAAGGCCCAGCGGCTCGAGGAGGAGACGCTCACCTCGCACACGCTCCAGGCCAACCTGCTGCCGCCCGCGCCGCCGCCGGTCCCCGGACTGGCGGTCGCCGTCCGGTACCTGGCCGCCAGCCGCGGCGCCGACGTCGGCGGGGACTTCTACGACGTCGTCCCGCTGCCCGGGGACCGGGTGGCCCTCGCCGTGGGGGACGTCGTCGGCCACGACATCACCGCGGCCGCGGTGATGGGGCAGCTGCGCAGCGTCTACCGCGCGCTGCTGGCCGACCGGCCGACGCCGAGCGAGGTCATCCACCGGCTGCAGTCGGGCTGGCCGCTGCTCGGCATGCAGCGCATGGCGACCGCACTGTTCGCGATGCTCGACCCCGCGACCGGCCAACTGCGGGTGGCCTCGGCCGGCCACCTGGCCCCGCTGGTGCTGACGGCGGGGGAGACGGCGCTGCTCGACGTCGAGCCCACCCGGATGCTCGGCGCCCCACCGGCAGCCATGCCCGCGGCCGAGTGGGTGGGCGTGCTGCCGCGCGGCTCGACGCTGCTGCTCTACACCGACGGGCTGGTGGAGAGCAGGGACGCCGACCTGGACGAGGGCCTGTACCGCCTGCTGGACGCCGCCGCCGGGAGCGGCGCGGGGACTGCCGACCCCGACGAGCTGTGCGACCGGCTGCTGGCGGAGCTGGCCGGCGGGGTGCGGGCCGACGACGTCGCGCTGCTGGCGATCACCCGGCTGCCGTAGCGGTGTCCTCTGGCGCCGGGCACCGGGGCGCGCGACCATCGGCGCACGGCACGTGCGGCGCGGAGGCGGCCATGGAGCGTTCCCCCAACCCGGGGGCCCCCAACCCGATCATCGAGTCGATCGACGGGGCCACCGGTGACATCACGATGTCCGGTGACGCGATGCGCTGGTCACCGGACCTCGCCGACGGGCAGGGCCCGAGCTCGGCCGCCGGGTTCCCCGGGGTCGACGTCGCGGCCGGGTTCGGTTCGCTGCTCGGGCTGGACGGCGCCGGGGTGCGCCGGCTGGTCTCCGGCGCGGTGAGCTCGCTGACCACGGTGGCGACCGACGTCGTCTCCGAGCTGCGGCAGCTCACCCGCGGTGCGGCCCCCGGGGACGACGAGCCCGAGCGCTGAGGCGCGCGAGCCCAGCTCCGCCGGCTCTGGCACCCTGCGACCGACGCACGGCCACACCTGGGAGTCGCCCGGCATGAGCAGTCCGCTGACCCTGGCGCCCGCGCCATCCTCCGAGGCCGCCGAGCGGGTGCGCGCGGAGGTGCGCGAGTTCCTCGCCGCCGAGCTGGCCGCCGGCACGTTCACCACGCACGTGGACACCTGGCTGTCCGGCGTCGACCCGGCCTTCTCGCGCAGCCTGGGGGAGC
Source organism: Geodermatophilus sp. CPCC 206100 (assembly GCF_048569675.1). Classification (NCBI taxonomy): domain Bacteria; kingdom Bacillati; phylum Actinomycetota; class Actinomycetes; order Geodermatophilales; family Geodermatophilaceae; genus Geodermatophilus; species Geodermatophilus sp. CPCC 206100. Next base: position 21,760 of record NZ_JAQISV010000042.1, on the reverse strand, counting down.
GCGGCTGGCTGGGCATGACCTGGCCGAAGCGGTACGGCGGGCACGAGCGGTCGGCGATGGAGCGCTACGCCGTCACCGAGGAGCTGCTCGCCGCCGGTGCGCCCGTGGCGGCGCACTGGATCGCCGACCGGCAGTCCGGGCCGAACCTGCTGCGCTACGGCACCGAGGCGCAGCGGCGGGAGATCCTGCCGCGCATCGCGGCGGGGCAGTGCTACTTCGTCATCGGGATGAGCGAGCCGGACTCCGGCTCCGACCTGGCCTCCATCCGGACGCGGGCGGTGCGCAACGCCGGCGGCGACTGGGTGGTGAACGGCGCCAAGGTGTGGACGTCGAACGCGCACGCCTCGCACTACGGGATCGTGCTGGTGCGCACGGCGCCGCTCGACCCGGCCGACCGGCACGCCGGGCTCTCGCAGCTGCTGGTCGACCTGTCGCTGCCGGGGATCACGGTCAACCCGATCCGCATCCTCGACGGCGGTCACCACTTCAACGAGGTGGTGTTCGACGACGTCGTCGTCCCCGGGGACATGCTGCTGGGCGAGGAGGGGGCCGGCTGGCACCAGGTGACCGCGGAGCTGGCGTTCGAGCGGTCCGGGCCGGAGCGGTTCCTGTCGACCTATCCGCTGCTGGCCGAGTTCGGCCGGCGCGCGTGCGACTCCGGGGACGCCGGGCAGCTGGCGGTGCTGGGCCGGTTGTCGGCGCGGCTGCTGGCGCTGCGGCAGCTGTCGCTGCGGATCGCGGCGGCGCTGGACCGCGGCGAGCTGCCCGACATCCCCGCGGCACTGGTGAAGGACGTGGGGACGACGTTCGAGGCCGACGTGGTCGACGAGGTGCGGAGGGTGGTGGAGGTGGTCCCGTCGCTGGACTCGCCGGACCCGCTGGGCCGGGCGCTGGCCGAGGCGCAGCTGCACGCGCCGGGGTACACGCTGCGCGGGGGGACCAACGAGATCCTGCGGGGGATCGTGGCCCGCGGGCTGGGCCTGCGATGACGACAGCCGAACAGGACCTGGTGGTCGGGACGGTCCGGGACATCCTCGCGGCCCACGAGCCGTTCTCCCTCACCCCGGAGCGGCCGTGGGACCCCGGGCTCTGGGCTGACCTCGCCGACGCCGGGCTGACCGGGGTGGGGCTGCCCGAGGAGGCCGGCGGCTCCGGCGGCGAGCTGGCCGACGCGGTGGCCGTCGTCCGCACGCTCGCCGCCGGCGCGGCAGCGGTGCCGGTGGCCGAGCAGCTGCTCGTGGCCGGGCCGGCGCTGCTGGCCGCCGCCCTGGACCTGCCCGCGCCGGAGCAGCCGCTGACCCTCGCGACCGAGGGCGCGGTGCACGCCGAGCCGGTCGACGACGGCGACGGCCCGGGGCGCTGGACGCTGACCGGGACGGCGACCGACGTGCCGTGGTCCGGGGTGGCGCGGCACGTCGCCGTGCTGGCCGCCGCACCGGCGGGCATCGAGGGGGCGGTGCTGGCCCTCGTGGACGCCGAGGAGCGGCCCAGCACCGACGCGCGCAACCTGGCGGGGGAGCCGCGCGGCTCGCTGGTGCTGGCGGGTGCCTCGGCGCCGGGCGCGCTGCTGCGGCCGGCGCAGGCGGCGACGATCAGGGCCCGGTTCGCGCTGGCCCGGGCGGTGCAGCTGGCCGCGGCGCTGGAGCAGGTGCTGGCGTGGACGGTGCAGTACGCGGGGGAGCGGCACCAGTTCGGCCGGCCGCTGGCCCGGTTCCAGGCGGTGCAGATGGAGCTGGCGGAGATGGCCGGGGAGGTGACCGCGGTCAGCGCGCTGGTCGACGCCGCCGTCCGGGTGCTCGACCGCGGGGACGACGTCATCCTGGCCGCTGCGGCGGCGAAGGTGCGGGCCGGGGCGGCGGTGGAGGTCGTGGCGCGGCTGGCGCACCAGGTGCACGGCGCGATCGGGTTCACCCAGGAGCACCGGCTGCACCACCTCACGCGGCGCTGCTGGTCGTGGCGGGACGAGGCGGGGTCGGAGCTGACCTGGTCGAAGGTGCTCGGCGTGGGGCTGCTGGCCGGCGGGCCCGACGACCTCTGGCCGGCGCTGACCCGGGTGGTGTGAGGGTCAGACGGGTCTCGGGCACTCGCAGGTGGGCGAGCACCAGCTCGTACTCGGCGACCGCGACCACCTCGACGCCGGTGGCCCGCGAGAACTCCGCCTCCAGCGCGGCGGCGGGCTCGCGGCCGGCCGCGAGGGCCGTCCGGTCGGCGACGGTGACCGAGCCCGCGGTCAGCCCCTCCGCGGCGTCGACCAGCAGGCTGGCGCTGCAGAAGCCGGGGAGGTCCTCCAGCAGCGGCAGCAGGCCGATCCGGTAGGTGTCGAGGAGCTGCTCGACGCGGTCGGCGGGCCCGCGGGTCCAGGTGACGCGGGTGCGGGCGCCCTCCGGCGCCTCACGCACCCGGTGCAGGGCCCCGATCTCCCACGTCTGCAGCTGCGCCGGCCCACCGAGCAGCTCGGCGAACCGGGTCCGCAGGGGACGCAGCTGCGCGGCCGAGGCCTGCATCGCGGCCTGGTCGACCCAGGCGGTGGTCGCGATGCAGTGCCCGGACGTGCGGTCGGCGAGCATCGACAGCCCGACGTAGCCGGGCAGACCCTCGACGGCGGGCATGACGCGGTCGTGCAGGAACGCGATCCCCCGGTCCACGGCGCGCGGATCGCCCTGGACGGTCAGCGTGCGGGCGGGCACGGCCTCTCCTCTCCGTCGGGTGTGCTGGGCCGGTGTCCGCCGGACGGCGGGCACCGGCCGCACGCGGTCAGGCGGTCTCGGGCACCCGCAGGTGCGCGAGGACCAGTTCGAACTCGGCGATGTCGGTGATCGCCATCCCGAGCTGCGGCGCGAACTCGTCCCGCATGGCGCGGGCCCGCTCACGGGTGTTCTCCATCGCCGCGCGGTCGGCGAAGGTGACGGCCGAGACGCCCATCCCCTCCGGGCGGCTGACCATGAGGCTCACGCTGCAGAAGCCGGGGTACTCCTCCATCCGCGGCACCAGGCTCATCCGGAAGGCGTCGACCGCGCGGTCCATCTGGTCGGGGTCGGCGCGGGTCCAGGTCACGCGGGTGCAGGCGCCCGCGCGGGTGTCGTGCACCCGGTGCATGACGGCGATCTCCCACTCCTGCACCTCGGGCGAGCCGCCGAAGACCTCGGCCGCCCGCTCGCGGATCGAGCGGACCCCTTCCCGGCTGCCGTGCATCGAGTCCTGGTCGCGCCAGGCCGTGCTCACGATGCAGGTGCCGCGCTCGCGGTCGGCGAGCATGGAGAGGCCGACGCAGCCCTCCATGCGCTCGACCGCCGGCATCACCTCGTCCCGGACGAACGCGATGCCCTCCTCCATGGCCTGCGGGTCGCCGTGGATGGTGGTCGAACGGGCGTACATGCCACCACTCCTCTCCCAGAGGTGCTCCCGGTGGAGGCGGCGTGCCCGGTGCGGCACAGCCGCGGCACCAGGGTCCTCGCCGGGCACCCCCGGGGCAACGGTCCCGGTGCCGCCTCCCACGGTGCGCGACGTGTCGTCGTGTCGTCGTGTCGACACGTCGGCGAGTCGTCTCGGCGCCGTGTCGACAGGTCGCTGCGTCGACCGGACGTGGACCGGCGCAGGCGTCGTCCGCTCGGTGCGAGCCGTCGCCCCCCGCGGCGGGCCCCTGGACGACGGTCCCGCGGAGGTGGCGTCACCCTTCGCAGACCAGTCCCCGCTGCAGGGCCGAGAGGTTGTCACGCATGAGCTCGAGGTAGTCCGCGTCGGCTGTGACCCGCTCGACCGGGTCGAGCACGTCGGTGGCGACGCCGAGGTCGTCGGCCAGGGCGGCCGCCGTCGCCTGCGACGCGGCGGCGTCGAAGAAGACCGTGCGGGCGCCGGTCGCCCGGACGACCTCGGCCACCTCCCGCAGCCGGGCCGGGGAGGGTTCGACGGCCGGGTCGATGCCGGTGATCCCCACCTGCTGCAGGCCGTGGCGCTCGGCCAGGTAGCCGTACGCCTCGTGCGCGGTGACCAACGTGGCGCCCCGGCAGCCGGCCAGCGCCGACGCGTACTCCTCGTCGAGGTCCGCCAGGGCGGCCTGCACCTCGGCGACACGAGCGTCGACGTCGTCCGCCGCTCCGTCGTCGAGCTCCGCCAGCTCGACACCGACGTCCCTGGCGACCTCGGCCAGCCGCCGCGGGTCGAGCCAGAAGTGCGGATCACCCTCGAGGTCGGCGACCGGAGCGGCGTCCACCAGGTGGTCGGGCGGCTGCTGGGCCAGGACCGCGTCGACGCCCGGTTGCAGGCCGCCGGACACGTGCACCACCAGGTCGGCCTCCGCCAGCGCGACGACGTCGGCCGGCGAGGGCTCGAACCCGTGGGTGTCGCCTCGGGGTCCCACGAGGTTGGTGACGACCACCCGCGGACCGGCGACCTGCTCGGCGACCCACTGCAGCGGATGCGACGTCGTGACGACGTGGGTCGTGCCGCCCGCGTCCCGCGCCGCCGCGTCGGTGCACCCGGCGAGGGCGACAGTGGCCAGCGCGAGCACGGCGGCGCGGGCGCGGCGGCCGGTCACTCGGCGTCGTCCTCCGCGTGCGCGCCTTCCTCGGAGCCGGTGCCGGCCTCGGCGTCCCCGGAGACACCGCTCAGCTCGTTGGGCGTGACGGTGAGTTGGGCGCTCTTCCAGACCACGCCGCCCTCGACGTCCACGGCGTGGACCTGCTGGCTGGCGGGCTCGGTCACGTAGGCCATGCCGTCGACCACGGCGACCTGGGGGTGGGGGTCCTGCCAGTCCTCGGACTCCTCCCAGGGCGCGGTGACCGGGATGGAGCGCGTGACCGTGCCGGTGGCCGGGTCGATGACCTGCAGCGCGCCGTCGTAGGTCAGGACCAGGCCCTCGCCGTCGGGCCCGCGGCCGAACGAGCGGTACCAGTAGGGCGCCGGCAGGTCGACCAGGCGCAGCCGTGCGGTCGTGGTGTCGATCAGCGCGACGGTGCTGGAGCGGTCCTCCGCGCTCCGCTCGTAGTCGCCGAGCACGATGGGCGAGGTCTCGCTGCCGAACTGGTTGCCGATGCGGCCGTACGCGTCCGGGCTGTCGATCTTGGTGAGCCGACCGTCGGCGTACAGCACCGCGCCGTCCTCGCAGCCGATCACGACGGCCTCGCCGGCGGCGACGGTCTCGCCGTGTACGTCGGGGCAGTCGTCGGTGGCGGCGATCTCCCGGTCGTCGGCGTCCAGGACGCGGACGCCGGAGCGTTCGTCCTCGGTGCCGTCGGAGACCAGCATCCGGCCGTCCTCGAGCTCGACGGCGACGCCGTGGTGCGCGGACGGCGTGCTGAACGCGCGGAACTCGCGGTCGGGGTCGGCGACGTCGGCGCTGTCGAACGCGGTCACGTCCCCGGTGCCGTCGTCGAAGAGCACGGTGCGGCCGGCGTGCGTCACCACGTGCCCGGGCTCCTCGGCCGGGAACACGACGTCGGTGAGCCCGGGCTCGGCCGTGTAGTAGTGCGCGTGGTCCCCGTGCGGCTCGGCCCAGGCGCCGGCGTCGAGCAGCCGGAAGCCGCCCTGGGTGGAGACGAGCAGGTGCCGGCCGTCCCCGCCCGGGTTGAGCCGGCTGAAGCCGGGCAGCGGCTCGTCGGCGAGCACCTCCAGCGTGGCGGCATCGACCACCTGGACGCCGCCGTCGTAGGTGATGGCCAGCCGGGGGGCATTGGCCCCCACCTCGAGCGCCGAGGCGTCCTCCGCCTCGTGCCCGTCCCCGGCGGGGGAGGACGAGCCGGCGGAGGCCGGTCGGCCGGCGTCGGTGGAGGCGCAGCCCACCACGAGGGCGAGCGGGAGCGCGGCGGCCAGGGCGGGGGCGCGTCGGAGGCGCGAGCGGTGCACGGGGACTCCTCGGGGTCGGGGATCAGACGCGGGTCAACCTATCGCAAACGGGAATCGTTCTCAGTCCGCCCCCCAGACGTTGGCCTGCCCCGCGTGACCGGGCACCATGCGCGGGTGACTCCCGCGACCGACCGGCACGGACACACCCACCGCCTCGACCTCGCCGACGCCACCGTGCGCGAGTGGGACGCGACCGTCGTCGCGGCCGACCCCGAGCAGGGGATCGTGCTCGACCGGAGCGCCTTCTACCCCGGCGGTGGCGGGCAGCCGCCGGACGAGGGCGTGCTGCTGTGGGGCGGCGTCCGGACCCGCATCGCCGGCACCCGCAAGGGCGACGAGCTCTACCTGGTCCCGGTGGAGGGCGATCCGGTGCCGCCCGCCGGCACGCGGGTCCGCGGCGCCCTGGACGACGAGCGGCGCACCCGGCTGATGCGCACCCACTCCGGCCTGCACGTGCTCACCGGCGTCGTGTTCCGCGACTTCGGGGCGCTGGTCACCGGCGGCAACATGGAGCCGCTGACCGCCCGCATGGACTTCGACCTGGCCGAGGTGCCGGCCGACTTCAAGGAGCGGGTCGCCGAGGCGGTCAACGCCGAGATCGCCGCGGACCGCCGCATCGAGGTGATGACGCTGCCCCGGGACGAGGCGTTCGCGATCCCGGACATCATCCGCACCGCCACCAACCTGCTGCCGCCCGACATCGAGGTGGTGCGGATCGTCGACATCGTCGGCCTCGACACCCAGGCCGACGGCGGCACCCACGTGGCGTCCACGTCGATGGTCGGCCGGGTGGAGGTCACCAAGATGGAGAACAAGGGCCGCGGGTTCCGCCGGCTGCGCATCCGCATCGTCTGACGGCCGCGGGTCACACCTCGGCTGCAGAGGCCCACTCCGGCGCGGCCCGTCCGAGGCCGACGGCGTGGCCCAGCCGCAGGCTGCCGCTGAGCCACAGCAGCACGTCGTGCAGCCGCAGCCGGCTGACCTCGAGGCCGCCGAGCAGCGCGGTCACCGCCGTGCCGAGGGCCGCGAACCCCTCGGCGTTGGCGGTCAGCTCCCGGTGCACGACCGCCGCCACGCCGCTGTCGCCCTCCTCGACGTGCGGCCAGAGCTGGCGCCCGGTCGGCCCGCCGAGCAGCGGGAACAGCTCCGGGCGCCGGTGGTGCAGGGCGGCCGCCACGTACGCCGCCTGCGGCGCGGAGCCCAGCTTCCCGAGCCCGCGGAGGGCGGCGCCGACGGTCCCGGGCTCGCCGAGCACCGAGAACTCGTCGGCGGGCAGGTCCCAGAAGGCCCGGCCGCCCGCCCGGGCGGTCGCGGCGTCCGCGAGGTCGCGGGCGTCGTCCAGCGCCTGGCGCACCGCCGCCCAGCCGTCGGGGGAGAGCCGGCCGTGCAGCCCCTCGGCCACGAGGACGTCGGCGTCGCGCAGCGGGCCGTCCGGCCGGGGGTGCCGGTCGAACCGCTCGAAGCCGAAGGCGAGCACCTGCACCCACCGGCCCTCCGGCGTGCTCGGGGACCGGAAGCGCAGCGGCCGGCGGCCGCGTGCGTAGCCGAGGACGGCCGCGGCGGCGACGTCCAGGGGGATGGGGTCCGGGCCGGTGCTGGGCAGGAAGAGGGCACCGTCGGCAGCCACCCACCCAGCGTCCTCCGGTCAGCCGCTCCCGCGCGTCTCCGGCGCGTCGACGAGTGGGACGACCCGCCCGCCGGCGGCCAGGTGCAGGCTCCAGGTGCCCTCCAGACCGGCGCCGAAGCGCTCGCGGAGCGCCGCCGTCCACGCGTCGTCCTCCGCGGTGACCGTCGGCTGCCCCGGCCGGCACAGCGCCATCGCCACGTGCCCGCCGGCGAGCCGACCCTCGACCACGGTGTCGTGCAGGAGCAGCAGCCCGGTCACGGTCGCGCGGTCGGGGCGCCGTGGCAGGTCGTCGACCGGGACCACGAGCGGCAGGGACAGCCCGTCGGAGTCCAGCCACATCAGCCAGAGGCTGCGGGCGGCGAAGACCGGCGGGTCGAGGACGTCGGCCCAGCGGCGGGTCAGCTCGGCGGCGGAGCGGACGGGGACCTGGAGGAGCGGGGGAGTCGTCATGCGGTCCACCGTGGCGGCACGCGGCGACGCGGCGGCCGCTGTCCACAGGGCCGACCGCCGTCCACCGGCGCCGAGGCGCCCGGGACGCGGTTCGTGCTAGCCCCCCGGGCGTGTTCCCGGCGGCTTCCCTACCGTCAGGGGTGCGCCCTCGCCGCCCCGCCGTCGGGAGGACCTCCCCGTGCTCCGACGCACCCGCACCGCAGTCGCCACCGCGGCCCTCCTCGCGCTCCCGGTGACCGCGTCCGCCGCCGAGGAGTGCGCCGCCCCCACGCACGAGATCGGCCAGGTCCAGGGCAGCGGGTCGGCCACGCCGTTGGCCGGCCGGCAGGTGACCGTCCGGGGTGTCGTCGTCGCCGACCTGCCCGGCCTCTCCGGCTTCACCGTGCAGGACCTCGACGGCGACGCGGACGACGCGACCTCCGACGGTGTCTTCGTGTTCAGCCCGGTCGAGGTCGGCCTCGGCGACACCGTCGCGGTCACCGGGACGGCGGAGGAGTTCGAGGGGCAGACGCAGGTCGTCGCCGGCCAGGACGTGCAGCGCTGCGGCACCGCCGAGCTGCCCGCCGCGGCGCCCCTCGACCTGCCCGCGGACGACACCGAACGGGAACGCCTGGAGGGGGTGCTCGTCGAGCCGGCCGACGTCCTCACCGTCAGCGAGGTCTTCGACCTGGTCAGCTTCGGCGAGCTGACCCTCTCCGCGGGCGGCGTCCTCGTGCAGCCCACCGAGGTGGCCCGGCCCGGCCCGGGCGCCGAGGCCGTCGCGGAGGGGAACGCCCTGCGGCGCATCGTGCTCGACGACGGCGCGAGCGCCCGGGTGTCGGTCGCCGAGCGCCCCTACCTGTCGCCGGAGACCCCGGTGCGGGTCGGTGACGCGCTCGAGCTCACCGAGCCGGTGGTCCTCGGCTGGGGCTTCGGCCAGTGGCGGCTGCAACCGGCCGACGGCACCGCCGAGGGCGTGTTCGCCCCGCAGGACACCCGGCCCCGAGCGCCGGACGACGTCGGCGGCGACCTGCGGATCGGCGCGTTCAACGTGCTCAACTACTTCCTCACCCGCACCGGACCCGACGCCCGCGGAGCCCGGACCGACGCCGAGTTCGAGGCGCAGGCGGCCAAGGTCGTCGCCGCGATCGACGGCCTCGGCGCCGACGTCGTCACCCTGCTGGAGATCGAGGACACCGACTCGACCGGCTTCAGCCCCGGCGACGCCGACCGGGCGCTGGCCGACCTCACCGGGCTGCTGAGCGCGCGCAGCGGCGACGCGTGGGCGTACGTGCCGCTCCCGGCTGAGCTGTACGGCGTCGAGCGGGACGCCATCCGCAACGCGATCGTCTACCGGACCGCCGCCGTCGCACCGGCCGGCGACCCGGTCGGACTGGTCGACGAGACCGTGTGGGGCAACGCCCGCGAGCCGGTCGCGCAGACCTTCACCGCGGCCGGCGAGGTGCTCACCGTGGTCGCCAACCACCTCAAGTCGAAGGGCTCGGCGGACGCGGCGACCGGCGACAACGCCGACAGCGGGGACGGGCAGGGCGCGTGGAACGGCGACCGGGTCCGCCAGGCGCGGTCACTGGCGGCCTTCGTCGACCGGCTGGCCGCGGTCGACCCCGACGTCGTCGTCCTGGGCGACCTCAACGCCTACACGCAGGAGGACCCGGTCCAGGCGCTGCGCGAGGCGGGCCTGACCGACCTCGGCGAGCGGTTCGACCCCGGCCGTCACAGCTACGTGTTCGACGACCAGTCGGGCTCCCTGGACCACGCTCTGGCCACGCCGTCCCTGACCGCGCGGGTGACCGGCCTGGCCCACTGGAACGTCAACGCCGTCGAGTCCGTGGCCTACCAGTACGACGGCGACCCGGAGCTGTACGCACCCGACCCCTACCGCTCCAGCGACCACGACCCGCTGGTGCTCGGGGTCGGCCTCGGCTGCGGGTGACGCCTCAGCGGTGGCCGACGCCCCCGGGGCCGGAGTCGGTCGGGACCTCCTCGCCCTCGGCTACCGGACCGGGCGGCGTCCCGTCGCCGAACGGCGCGCCGCCGAGCTCCTCGCGGCCGTGGGGGGTCAGCCAGGTCGACGTGTCCGGGCCCTGCGGGATGATCCGCGTCGGGTTGAGGTCGGCGTGGACGACGTAGTAGTGCTCCTTGATCTGCGGGAAGTCGATCGTGTCGCCGAACCCCGGCGTCTGGAACAGGTCGCGCGCGTAGGCCCACAACACCGGCAGCTCCGACAGCTTCTGCCGGTTGCACTTGAAGTGGCCGTGGTAGACGGCGTCGAAGCGGACCAGCGTGGTGAACAGCCGGACGTCGGCCTCGGTGATCGTCTCGCCCACCAGGTAGCGCTGGCCGGCCAGCCGGTCGGTCAGCCAGTCCAGCGCGGTGAACAGCCGGTCGTGGGCCTGGTCGTAGGCCTCCTGCGAGCCGGCGAACCCGCACCGGTACACGCCGTTGTTGACCTCGGTGTAGACGCGCCGCATGACCTCGTCCATCTCGTCCCGGAGCTTCTCGGGGTAGAGGTCCGGGGCCCCGTCGCGGTGCAGCGCCGTCCACTCGGTGGACAGGTCGAGGGTGATCTGCGCGAAGTCGTTGGTGACGACCTGCCCGGTGGGGACGTCGACGATCGCCGGCACGGTGATCCCGCGGTCGTAGTCGGGGAAGCGGGCGAGGAAGGCCTCCTGCAGCCGCTCGTAGCCCAGCACCGGGTCCCGGCCGCCGGGGTCGAGGTCGAAGGTCCAGCTGCGCTCGTCGTGGGTCGGCCCGCACAGGCCGAGGGAGATCGCGGATTCCAGGCCCAGCAGCCGCCGCACGATCACCGCCCGGTTGGCCCACGGGCAGGCGCGGGCGGCCACCAGCCGGTAGCGGCCGGCCTCCACGGGCCAGCCGCTCGAGCCGTCGGCGGTGATGCGGTCGGGGATGTAGTTGGAGTCCCGCGTGTACTCGCCGCCGCTGACGTAGCTGTTTCCCTCGCTCACGGGCCTCAGCCTGTCGGACGACGGGCGGACCCGCGCGTTTCACAATCGGGCGAGTGTCGCCTCGTCCCGCTCGCCGGCGAAGAAGCGGTCCAGCACCCCGCCGAAGACGGCGGCCTCGGGCGCGGCCCGCTCGAACAGCGTCATCGACGAGCGCAGCTTCACCGCGTCGATCGGGCCGAGGACGGCGACCGCGTCGGAGGTCCCCAGGTCCAGCAGGGCCTGCGCGCACTCGACCAGCCGCGGGCCCAGCACCGGGTGGTCGAGGTAGGCCTGCGCCTCCGGCAGGCCCGAGACGGCGTAGTGCTGGGCGGTGGAGCTGCGGCCGAGCCCGGCGACCTGCGGGAAGACGAACCACATCCAGTGCCCGCGCTTGGTGCCGGCCCGCAGCTCGCGCAGCGCCGCCTCGTGCACGCCGCCGTCCTGGGCCTGAACGAACCGCTCGAGGCCGAAGGGGTCGCTCACTCGGCGCTGACCGGCTCGGGGCGCGGCCGGGCCGCGACGCCGGCGAAGGCGCGGGCCAGGAACCGGACCATGGTGGCGTTCAGCCGCTTGCGCGAGTCGGTGCGCCGGTACTCGTGGCCCTCTCCGGCGAGCTCGAGGTACTCCACCGTCCGCCCGAGCTCGCGCAGCGCCAGCACGATCTGGTGCGCCTCGCCGATCGGGACGTTGGTGTCGTGCTCGCCGTGCACGACCAGCAGCGGGACGTCGATCGCGTCGGCGGCCCGCATCGGCGAGATGTCGTCCAGCAGGGCGCGGTCCCGCTCGGGGTGGCCGTACTTCGACACCGCGGCGGCGGCGATCCACGGCTCGCTGTCGCGGTAGAAGGTGACCAGGTCCGACATCCCGCAGACGTTCACGCCGGCCGCGAACACCCCCGGCGTGAACGCGAGCGAGGCCAGGGTGAGGTAGCCGCCGTAGGAGCGGCCACCCACCGCGATCGAGTCCGGGTCGGCGATGCCGCGGTCCACCAGGTGCTGCGCCGCGCGCAGGACGTCGGAGAACGCGTCGTACCGCCCGCCGATGTCGTCGGCGTGCACGAACTCGCGCCCGAAGCCCGACGAGCCGCGGATGTTCGGTGCGAACACCGTGATCCCGGCCGCGGCCAGCGCCTGGTGCTGCGGGGAGAAGACCGGCCGCTCCTGGTCCTCCGGGCCGCCGTGCAGGCTGACCAGCGCCGGGCCGAGGTCCTTGAGGTGGCTGGGGGCGCGGTACAGCCAGCCGGTGAGCGTCAGCCCGTCGCTGCCGGTGAAGGTCTCCAGCGCCGGGACGACGAGCCGCCGCGCCGGCAGGGGAGGAGCCGAGGTGACCCGGGTCCAGGCGTGGGTGGTGGTGTCCAGCTGCCACAGCTCCCGCGGCCGGGTGGGGCCCTGCACACCGAGCACCACGCTGGAGCCGTCGCGGCTGAGCACCGGGTCGGCGGCGACCAGGCCCGGCAGCCCGGAGATGGGCGTGCGCCCGCCGGTGGCGGTGTCCATCAGCTCGAGTTCGCTGCGGCCGGCGACGTTCCAGACCAGCAGGAGCAGCTTGCCGGCGTCGTCGGCGTCGATGTCCTCGAGCTCGGCGTCGTCCCGGGCGGCCAGGCAGCGGGCCTCCCCGCGCCACCCGTTGGGGCCGAAGGGCAGGCCGATCAGCTGCCGGCGGGGCAGGCCGACGTCGGAGGCGAGGTAGACGTAGACCGGCCCGTTGTGGTCGTCGGGCGCCGGGCGGATGAGGGCGACGTCGGTGGAGCCGGTCGCGCCCTGGGGCAGGGCGCTGAAGTCCTCGTCGGTGAGCCGGTCGACGACGGAGACGTACTGCTGGCCGCGCTCGCCGTCGCGGACGACGATGAACCGCTCCTCCAGCGAGATGTCCAGGACGTGGATGAGGTCGCCCTCGGCCAGCGGGTCGAGCCGCCCGGTGGCGGGGTCGGCGAGGTAGGCGAGGGTCGGCGCGCCCAGGGTCGCCCCGGGGATCGTGACCACGAAGCGGTGCCCGCTGCGGGTCCACGGGCCGAGCTCCGCGTGCTCGTCGGGCCCGCCGGCGATGCGCCGGGCGTCCGAGCCGTCGGGCCGCACGACCCAGACCGCCGTCCGCACGCCGCCGTCGGTGGCGACCTCGCAGGCCAGCCACCGGCTGTCGGCGGCCCACCGGACCGACACGACCGGGTCGTCGGACAGCCGGATGGACCGCGCGGGCGGGGGCGGACCGTCGAGGACGACGTCCTGGATCCACACCTGCGGCGTGCCGGAGCGGTCGCTGATGAACGCCACCTGCGTGGCGTCGGGGGTCATGTTGGGACCCCAGCTGCCCCAGGCGTCGACGAGCTCCTCGGACAGTGCCACCGCCTCGGCCACCGCCCGCGTGTCCTCGACGGCTGTCGTCTCCCGGCCCACGTCCGTCGTCACCCTGTCGTGCCCTCCTGCCCGTCGTCCCCCGTGCCGCGACCACGGTACGGCCGGGACACGAAACGGATGGTCAGACAGGCGGTGAGCTGCCACGCTGCCGCGGTGACACGGGGATGGGCGGCGTACGTACCTGCAGGTCCGGCGGAGGTGCCGCCCTCGGCCGACGACCGGCCGATCGAGCTGGCCGACCTCGGCAAGCTGGCGCGCCGCGGCGTGCGGGCGGTCACCCGGGCCGCGCGCGCCGGGGACCAGGTGACCCTCGCCGCGCTGCTGGCGGCGCACCTCGGCGAGGCCGGGGTCGGCGGCGACGTGGTCGAGGAGACCTGGCCCGCCTACGAGCACGTCAACGTGCAGGCCGGCCTGGACGCGTGGCTGACCGGCCGGAGCACCGAGCTGGTCGGCATCGTCAACTTCCGGCACCGGCCGTTCGGCCTGGCCGAGCTGGTCGCGATGGCCGGGCAGCCGGCCGACCCGTTCGGCCCGCGGCCGGGCAACGCGGCGACGGTGAACCTGCCGTGCGGTCCGGACGGCGAGACGCGCCCGTGCCTGCGCTGCGCGGTGCACCTGGTGGACGACGGCGGCGTCCGGACGGCGCTGCTCGTGCGGGCCGCCGAGCCCGAGACCGGGATCGAGCGGGTGTCGGTGCAGGCGCTGTCCACGGATCCGGCCGCGGCCCGCGCCGCGGTGCGGGAGATCCGGGCCGCGGCGGACCGGGAGAACGTGTTCCGCGGACAGGTGCTGTCCTTCGCCGGCGAGGTGTTCGGGCCCGGGCAGACGCTGCTGCAGTTCCACCGCCGGCCCCGGCTCGAGTCCGGCCAGCTGGTGCTCGCCGCCGACACGCTGGCGGAGATCGAGCGGCAGGTGGTCGACGTCGCCCGGCACAAGGAGCGGCTGCTCGCGGCCGGGCAGCACCTCAAGCGCGGGCTGCTGCTCTATGGCCCGCCCGGGGTGGGCAAGACGCACACCGTGCGGTACCTCGTCGGGCGGCTGCCCGGCACCACCGTCGTCCAGCTGACCGGCGGCGCGCTGCACCTCATCGCCGAGGCGTGCTCGGTGGCGCGGACGCTGCAGCCGGCGATGGTCGTGGTGGAGGACGTCGACCTCATCGCCGAGGACCGCGGCATGCACCCCGGCCAGCACCCGCTGCTGTTCCAGCTGCTCAACGAGATGGACGGGCTCGCCGAGGACGCCGACGTCGTCTTCCTGCTCACCACCAACCGGGCCGACCTGCTGGAGCCGGCGCTCGCCGCGCGGCCGGGCCGGGTGGACCAGGCGGTGCAGCTGACGCTGCCCGACCGCGACGCCCGCCGGGCGCTGTTCGAGCTGTACCGCGGCGACCTGGCGATGGACGTCTCGGGGCTGGACGAGGTCCTCGACCGGACCGACGGCGTCACGGCCTCGTTCCTCAAAGAGCTGATCCGGCGGGCGGCGCTGTTCGCGGCGGAGCGTTCTCCGGCCGGCTCCGGCGCGCTGTCCGTGTCGGCCGCGGACCTCGCCTCGGCGCTGGACGAGCTGCTGGACACCCGCAACGCGATGACCCGCACCCTGCTGGGCGCCGCGGCGCAGGGCTGATCCGCCGGTCCGCCGGAGTGGTCCCCCTCCGCTCCCGCACAGGAACACCCACCGTCCGGGTCTCAGCCCGGCAGTTCCACGGCGTAGGACCGGATCTCGGTCACCAGCCCGGAGGTGAACGCGTAGACGTCGCAGGACGACACCACGCTCACCCCGCCGTCGGCGTCCACGTAGCGGGCGATCGAGTCCACGGCGACCGTGTCCCCCTCGGCGACCACGACGAAGCGCGAGAACTCCGCCGTCCCCGACGCCAGCTCGGCGAGCGTGGCCTCGCACACCTCGACCACCGCCTCGCGGCCGACGGTCTCGCCCTGCCCCACCGCGGTCCACCGGACGTCGGGTGCGAGGGCGTCGTAGACGTCGCGGAAGCGGTGCCCGGAGAACGCCTCGGCGACGTCGCGCGGTGTCAGGACGGTGGCGGTCATCGCAGCTCCTCCGACGGGACCCCCACCCTGGCCTGGTGCGCGACCGGCGGTCAACGGGCGAGCACCGCCGGACGCCGGTCGGCCCACGGCAGCGCCTCCTCGAGCAGCGCGGCCAGCCCGAGCAGCGTCTCCTCGCCGGCGTACCGGCCGACCAGCTGGACCCCGACCGGCCAGCCCTCGGGCGACGGCTGCCCCGGCACCGAGATCGCCGGGTTGCCGGTGACGTTGGCCAGCGCGGTGAAGGGCGCGAAGGTGAAGATCCGGTCGTACCAGCCCCGTGCGTCCAGCGACGGGTCGTTCGCGTCCAGGTGGCCGAGAACGGTGTTGGGCGTGGCGGTCGTCGGGGTGAGCCAGGCGTCGTAGCCGGTGAGGAACTGCGCCAGCGACCGCGTGGTCGCGTTGAACACCCGGTCCACCCCGTACATGTCCAGCGCCGTGAGGGTGGCCCCGTACTCGGCGCAGGCCAGCGTGGTGTGCTCGAGGACGGCGGTGGACAGGTCGATCCCCAGGGCGGCGGCCGCGCCGTACGCGCCGTCGGCGAGGAAGCTGCACCAGGCCTTGAGGTTGGCGTCGTCGAACGCGGCGACGTCGAACTCCGGAGCGGCCTCCTCGACGGTGTGCCCCGCCGCCTGCAGCGCCTCGGCCGCGGCCCGGACCGCGTCGACGCAGGCCGCCGCCACCGGCGCCCCGTTGGGTGCGGTGGTGCTCATCGCGATCCGCAGCGGCCCGGCGGGCGGGCGCGCGGCGTCGAGGAAGGTGGTCGCCGGGGCGGGCAGCAGGTACCGGTCGCCGGGCTCGGAGCCGTGGACGGCGTCGAGCAGTCCGGCCGCGTCGCGCACGGTGCGGGTGACGGCGAACTCGATGCCCAGGCCCAGCAGCGGGTCGGAGTAGTCGGGGGCGACGCTGACCCGCCCGCGGCTGGGCTTGAGGCCGACCAGCCCGGAGGCGGCGGCCGGGATGCGGATCGACCCGCCGCCGTCGTTGGCGTGGGCCACCGGCAGGGCGCGGGCGGCGACGAGGGCGGCCGACCCGCCGCTGGAGCCGCCGGGGGAGCGGGTCGGGTCCCACGGGTTGCGGGTGGGGCCGTTGGCGACCGACTCGGTGCTGGCGTTGAAGCCGAACTCCGGCGTCGCCGTCCGGGCGAGGGCGGTGAGGCCGGCCGCGCGGAAGCGGCGCATCAGCGCGGTGTCGTAGGGGTGCGGGAAGCCGGGGCCGAGCATGCGGCAGCCGGCCCCCTGGGGGACGCCCTCGGCGTGCAGCACGAGGTCCTTGATCGCGAACGGCACGCCGCCGAACGGGCCGTCTCCGTCGGCGTCGAGCGGCTTCTCGAACGGCTCGCCGACGAGGGCGTTCAGCTCCCCGTTGACCGACGCGACCGCCCGCTGCGCCGTCGCCTGCACCTCGGCGGCGGAGACCTGGCCACCCCGGACCAGCTCGGCCAGCCCGGTGGCGTCGTACTCGGTGTACTCGGAGACCTCCACGGTCGCGCTCCTCGCGTCGCCGGCGGGCCCGGCTGCCCGCGCGCCGCCGATGCTCGCCGCGCGCCGCCCACGGCCGCATCGGGCGAACTACCGACCCCGCGTCCCTTCCCGGAATCGGGCCGTCGTGCCACCCTCGCGCGCATGCGCGACGCGCGGGGCAGCGGCCGGCTGGCCGCCGCGCTCGCCGTCCGCGAGGCCGCCGAGGCGGTCGCGGCGGGGGAGCCGGTGCCCGAGGCGGCCCGGGCCGAGGCCGTGCTGGCCGCCCTGGAGTCGCTGTCGGCGTGCGCGGCCGCCGTCGAGCGCTGGGACCCGGTGCGCTCCCGGCACGAGACGCTGGCCAGCACCGGCTACGTCGCCGAGGCGCTGGCCGCGATGGAGTCGGCCTTCCACGAGGACCCGCTGTTCCCCGCCGTCCGTGCCTCCGGCCGGCCGCTGCGGGTCCGCGACATCCACCCCGCGGACCGGCGCGGGCCGATGTTCGAACGGGTCATCACCCCGCTGCGCTTCACCGACGGGGTGAGCGTGTGCCTGTCCGCCGGCGGCCGGTACGTGGGGTCGCTGCACGCGAGCACCGTGTCGGTCGGCGTGGACGACGAGGCGGTGTCGTGGTTGCGGCTGCTGCGCGCCGACCTGGCCAGCCTGGTCGACCCGCTGGGCGGGATCGTCCCGGTGGTGCCGGGGGACGGCGGCGTGCTGGCCTGGACGCCGGACGACGGGCGGGTGCTGGCGCTGACGCCGTCCGCCCGGCCGGCGCTGCTGGCCGGACCGCTGGGTGCGCTGCTGCACCCCTCGGCGTGGCCGTCGCGGCTGGGCCGGCACCTCCTGGTGCTGCGCGGAGGCGAGCTGTCCGCCGTCGAGGCGCGCCCGGCCGGGCGCTGGGTGGTCGTGGAGCACCGGCCGGCCGCCGCGCCCGCCGGCCTGTCCCTGCGCGAGCTCGAGGTGCTGTGCGGCCTGGCGGCCGGGGAGACCAACCGGATGGTCGCCCGGCGGCTCGGCGTCACCGAGCGGACGGTCGGCACCCACGTCGAGCACCTGCTTAGCAAGCTCGGCGCCGGCAACCGCGCCGCCGCGGCGGCCTTCGCCGTCGGTGCCGGGCTGGTCCGGTTGCCGGCCTGACACACCTCCTCTCGGGGAGCTCGTGCTCTGCCCACCCGGGTGGGCAGAGCACGAGTTGTCGCCGTGACATCCCCTCCCGGGTGGCACCCCGACCACTGGTCGCATCGGCCCGATGACACGGGCGAGGACCTCGTCCCCTGTACGCCTGACGGCCTGCGCCCCACATTCTGTGGACCACTCACGGGGGAGGCGGATGTGAGCACGGGGAGCCCGCAGGGCGGCGACGACTGGAAGCCCGGCGAGCGCCGCTATCGCAAGTGGGAGGTGGCCCTGCACGCGGTGTCTCTCCTCGTCACCCTCGTGATCGTCGCAGCGACGATCTGGGCTGCGGCGTCTGCGTCGAAGGCGGCGGAGGCGGCAGCGGAGGCGGTCAGTGTCGCCCAGGCGGCGATCGAGCGCGGGGCGAGCGAGGCGCGGTACTCCGCGGGGGTGCAGGCCATCGGCGGAGACCTGGCTGTCGAGCGCGTGGCGGGGTTCACCATGCTGCGGCGCAACGTGGAGGACCGCCTGCGCGACGCGCAGGCGGTCGACGCGGAGTCGTACGAGCGCGCTCGGGGCGATGCCCTCGCGCTGTTCCAGGTCACCCTGGACGTCTACGAGAACTACCTCAAGTTCCCGCCGGACGGCGAGCCGGCGGACGAGGCGGCGCCGCCGCCGGCCGCGGCCGCGGGCGGAGTCGAGCTGACGACGGGGGACCAGCCGTTCGCCGAGAGAATGTTCGGTGAGCCGGATCGACCCCAGGACCAGATCTACGCCGCGGCGAACCTGCGCGGCATCCTCGGCGACACCAATCGAGCAGCGGTGGACGTCCTGAGTCCGGACGAACCGATCAACGTCGATCTCGCCGCCGCTCCGCTGTACGGCCAGACGTGGCGAGGCATCGACTTCTCGTGGCTGGACGCCAAGTACTTTGTCGCCATCGACCTGCGGGGCGCCGATCTCACGCGATCGGAGTGGGGGAACGCGACGCTCACCTCCGCCCACTTCCAGTGCGCCGATCTCGCCGGCGCTCGCCTCAACACGCCCGACCCGGAGTCGGACGACGAGCTCATCGGGGCGAACCTGCGCCGAGCGCGGCTCACGAACGCCAACCTGCAGGGTGCCGACCTGCGGGATGTCGACCTGACCGGTGCAGATCTGACCGGCGCGTACGTGGAGGGAGCGATGCTCGACGGCGCCGTTCTCGATGAGGTCACGACGACGGGTGTCGTGGGACACCCCGCCAGCGGAACCGACATCGGTGAGATCGAGGCATCCGACGTGGCCGAGTACGAAGTCGGGAGGTGCCTCGACGAGGGACACGCGCTGGAGTGAGCCTGGGACGGCATCCGCTGCGGTCCGGCCGGCTGGTCAGTGCACGGCGCGCTCGTGCCCCTCCCAGTACGGCTTGCGGAGCTCGCGCTTGAGCACCTTCCCGGCGGCCGACAGCGGCAGCGCCTCGACCAGCTCCACCGACTTCGGGATCTTGAAGCCGGCGATCCGCTCGACGCAGAAGTCGTGCAGTTCCGCCAGCGTCGGGGTGGCGCCCGGCACGGGGACGACGACGGCGTGCACCCGCTCGCCCCACGTCTCGTCCGGTACGCCGATCACCGCGCACGTCGCCACCGCCGGGTGCTGGGCGAGGGTGCTCTCCACCTCGACCGAGTACACGTTCTCACCGCCGGTGATGATCATGTCCTTGAGCCGGTCGGTGAGGTACACGTAGCCCTCGTCGTCCATCCATCCGGCGTCACCGGTGTGCATCCAGCCTCCGCGCAGCGCCGCGGCCGTGGCCTCGGGCCGGTTCCAGTAGCCGAGCATCACGTTGCCGCCGCGGACGACGATCTCGCCCACCGCCCCGCGCGGCAGTTCCGCGTCGTCGGGTCCGACCACGCGCACCTCGGTGTGGTACGCGGCCCGCCCCACCGACCGCCGGTGCCGCGGGTCCTCGTGGTCGGCGGCGGTGAGGATCGTGGCGGAGGGCGCGAGCTCGGTCATCCCGTAGGCCTGCATGAACCGGGCGTTGGGGAGGGTCTTCATCACGCGGCCGAGCAGCGCGTCCGACATCGGAGAGGCGCCGTAGAGCACCTGGCGGACGCTGGTCAGGTCGAAGTCGTCGATCCGCGGGTGGTCGACGACCAGCTGGAGCATCGTCGGCACCAGCAGCAGGTCGGTGACCCGGTGCTCCTGGACGGCGGCCAGCACCGCGAGCGGGTCGAAGGCGGGGATCGTCACGTGGGTCCCGCCGGCGACGACCTCGGTGACCCACATGGCGAAGTCGGCCAGGTGGAACATCGGCGCGGCGTGCAGGTAGGTGCTCTCCAGCCGCGGTTCCGCCACGGCCGCGCCGCCCATGATCGCGGTGAGCAGGTTGCGGTGGCTGAGCATGACGCCCTTCGCCCGGCCGGTGGTACCGCCGGTGTAGAAGACGCCGGCCAGGTCGTCCCCGCCCCGGCGCACGTCGTCCACGGGTTCGCTGACGGAGACGAGGTCCTCGACCGCCAGGGCGCCCTCCGGGGTGGGGCCGTCGCCGATGGAGACGACGGATCGCAGGCCCGGCAGGGCCTGACGCAGGGCCGGGACGATCGGCGCGAAGACGTCGTCGACGGCGAGCACCTGGGCTCCGACCTCGGCCAGCGAGTCGGCGATCTCCGGGACGGTCCAGCGGGAGTTGACCGGCACGAGGACGCCGCCCGCCCACAGGGTCGCGGCGAGGTACTCGTGGTAGCGATCGGAGTTGAGGGCGACGATCGCCGCTCGGTCGCCGTCCGCCACCCCGAGCGAGCGCAGGGCGCCGGCCAGCCGGGCGATCCGGTCGACCGACTCGGCGTGGGTGCGCGTGCGCTCGCCACAGACCGTGGCGAGGGCGCCGGGGCGCTGCTGCACGGCGCGGTGCAGTCCCTGGGTGAGGTACACGGTGCTTCCTCCCGGGCCGGTGGCGTGGCGTGGGGCCACGGTCCGCTGCCGGGCTGCGACATCGCCAGGGGCCCAGGTCCCGTGGCGGGCCGGAGGTCCCTGGCCGGTGCGGCTCCGCGCCTCGACGCTGGACCTCCCACCGTCGAGGAGGCCGCCATGAGCCGCAGTGACATCGACGCCCTGAACACGACGTTCGTGCAGGGGCTGGAGAAGGGCGACGCCGTGGTGATGGCGTCGGTGTACGCGCCGGACGCCCGCCTCCTCCCGCCGGGTTCGCCTCCGCTGACCGGGGACGGCATCCAGCGGTTCTGGCAGGGGGTGGTCGACCAGGGCGTCGACGGCGGCGCGCTCAGGACCGTCTCGCTCGAGGAACGCGACGACCTCGCGGTCGAGGAGGGCGCGTACGAGATGCGTGCCGGCGGCACCGTCGTCCAGACCGGGAAGTACGTCGTCGTCCACCGGCGGCAGCCCGACGGGTCCTGGAGGTGGGCGACGGACATCTACAACGCCGACGAGGAGACTGCCGCGGGCTGACCGCCGTCCTCAGGTCGTGCTGCGGCCGACGTCCTCCACGTCGAAGAAGGTCACCGAGACGCCGCCGGTGGCGAAGTTCGGGACGTCCTCGCCGGCGGCGGCCCACTCCGGCGTGCCCATGGCCTCGCCCATCGCCTCGGCGGACGCGAAGTCGAGCTCGGCGACGAGGTAGGTGGCGGGGGGCTCACCGTTGCGCGCCGCCGGCCGCCCGAGCGTGTAGCGCAGGACGCCCGGCACCTCGTTGATCAGCCGGACGTGCTCGGTGTAGCGCTCCTCGAAGACCGCCGCGTCCGTGGGCTGCCCGTACTGGACGACCATCCTGTGCACCATGTCTCCACCTCCGTGCCGGGACCGCACCGGTCGCCGCCGACCCAAGCAGGTCGGCGGCGCGCGGGAGAACCGGGCTTCCGCCGGACGGCTCAGGACCCTCTGCGGGAGCTCGTGCTCTGCCCACCACGGTGGGCAGAGC
>NZ_JAQISV010000041.1:0-69985 GCF_048569675.1 Geodermatophilus sp. CPCC 206100 | reverse complement strand
ACCGCCGCCGAGACCGCCCGCGCCGCGGCCGACGCGGTGGCGGCGCGGGCGCGCGAGCTGCCGGCCCGCGCCGCCGACGTCCGGCGGGGGGCGGCGTCGGTGCACACCCGCCGGGAGGCGCTGCGCACCCGCCACGAGCGGCTGGCCCCCGTGATGAGCGAGCTGCGCCGCCGGTACACCCACCGCGCCTGGGCGGCCGTGGAGCAGGCGCCGCAGCAGGCGGCGACCGCGCTCGGCGAGGTGGACGACGTCCTCGCCCGCCTCGACGTCCTGCTCGCCGCGCCGGTCCTCGACGTGCCGGCCGCGGCGGCACTGCTCGAGCGGGTCCGGGGCGCAGCGGGGCGGGCCGAGCAGGCGATCCGCTCGGCCACCGACCGGCTGGCCCAGCTGGACGCCGCGTCCTCCGACCCCGGGTCCGTGCTGGGCGCCGTGGCGCGGGAGCTGGTCGACGCCCGCCGCTTCCTCGCCGCGCTGCCCGAGGGCCGCGGTCAGCGGTTCCGGTCGACGTTCGACAACCTGGCGCGGCGGCTCGACGCGCTGCAGGGCGAGGTCCGGGCGCCCCGGCCCGACTGGGGGCACGTCGTCGACGAGGCCCGCGCGATCTCGGCCGGGCTGGACGCCATGATCCGCACCGCCCGCGCCGGCTGAGCCGTCCTCAGCCCACCTCGGCCAGCAGCCAGCGGAGGATCTCCTCCCCGGCCCGGACGCCGTCGGCCCGGGTCACCGCGACCCCCTCGGCGGTCCACCCCTGCTCGTGCAGCTCACCGTGCGCCGGCCGGATCGCGGCGTCCGCGGCGGCCAGCATGGGGGCGTCGAGCAGGCTGTCGCCGGCGCACAGCAGCCGCACAGGCCCGCCGGCCCGCCCGGCCAGCCGGTCCCGCAGCCGCAGCAGCGCGCCGGCCTTGGTCAGGCCCGCGGGGACCAGGTAGACCTTGCGGCCCTGCAGGCTCACCGTCCAGCCGGCGTCGGCGGCCGCGGTGGTGAGGTCGGCCAGCCACCCCCGGGGGACGGCGGCGCGCGCGTGGGCCACCAGGTAGACGAAGAGGTCCTCGGCGGCGCGCACCGTCTTCACCCACGGCTGCCCGTCGACCGCGGTCAGCAGCCGCAGCGCGTCGGGCAGCGGCGCCGAGCGCGCGACGACCTCCCGCGCCTGCTCGTCCCAGCCCGGGTCGCGGACGCCGTCGACGAGCAACGCTCCCCCGTTGGCGCACAGCGCGTACCCGGGCACGGCCGGGAAGGCGACCCGGCGGTACTGGGCCTCCGTCCGGGTGGTCACCGGCACGACGAGCGCCCGCGCCATGAGCTCCCCGAGCAGCGCCCAGGCGGGGTCGGTCACCCGGGACAGCGGCGCCCCCTCGTAGTGCTCGACGACCCGCAGCGGCGGCAGCCCGGCCGGGTCGCCGGCGGAGCTCGCCGAGTAGATGAGCGTGCGGTCCAGGTCGACGGCCGCCACCGGAACCGTCCCCGCGAGCACGGTCACGGGCCCACCGGCCGGATCAGCCCCACGCAGGAGTACGGCAGGCCGGGGACCTCGAGCACCGGGACCCCGCGGGCCTCGGCCAGAGCGCGGACGTGCCGCAGCTCCTCGGCCCGGCCCGGGTGCGCGAGCACCCGCCACGGCACCCGCCGCAGCAGCACCCGGGTGGTCTCCCCCACCCCCGGCTTGACCAGGTTGACGTCGGCGATCCCGTGCTCGGCGGCGATCCGCTGCACCGCGGCCCAGCCGGCCCACGTCGGCGTCCGGTCGGCGGCGGAGTGCCCCCGGGCCGCCGCGCGCGCCTCGCCGGGGTCCGGGAACGCGGCGGCGACGGTGTCGACGAACAGCCCGGAGACGTCGCCGGGCGCGTGCTCGGCGTAGTACTTCGCGCCGTGGAACATGCCCGGCCCGATGAGGTCCGGCCGCAGCACCGTGCGCGACACCAGTCCGGAGACGGTGCTGTTCAGGCACGCACTGGGGATGAGGAAGTCGTCGCGGGTGCCGTGCAGGTCGGTGCAGCCGCCGGGGTCGGCGAGCACCGCCAGCCGGTCGTCGAGGCCGGCGTGCTCCAGGTGGGCCGCCCGCCAGGCGGTGACGGCCGCGGTGAGCTCCCGCTGGATGGCGCCCTTGCCGGTCCAGCCGTCGACGAAGCGCACGGCGGCGGCCGGGTGGCGGTCCAGGACGTGGGCGAGCGCGACCTCGTCGATGCCCCGCCCGCGGACGATGGAGATCGTGTAGTGCGGCACCTCGACTCCTCGGGAGGCGAGGTACCAGCGGCGCAGCAGCACCCCGACCGGCGTCCCGGCGCGGGCGAGGGAGACCAGCACCGGCGGGTGCCCGGCCCGCGCGGCCTCGGCCCAGACCAGCTCCCCGACCAGCGCCACCGCCTCGGCCAGCCGCCCGGCGCTCTGCTCCAGCGCGGCGGTGAACAGCGCCAGGTAGGCGGCGTCGGGCTGGTACTCGACCGGCAGCATCTCCGAGTAGTGGGTGCCGCCCTGGATGGCCTCCTCACGGTCCTGCGTGCCGCGCTCCAGCGCCACCGACGAGAGGTCGGTGAGCAGCCAGGTGACGTCCTCGACGGGGTAGGACCCGAACCGGCCGGGGACGGCGGCGGCGAGCGGGGCGCCCGCGACGACGGTCACCGGGCGCCCTCGGGCTGCGCACCGGGCACGGTCACCAGGTGGACGGCGCGGGCGGCGAACGGGCGCAGCGCGGCGACCATCCCGGCGCAGTCGGCGGCGGGCGCGTCGGCGACCACGACGACGTCGTCCGCGCGCAGGTCCGACCAGGGCTCCCCCGGCGGCGGCACGGCGGCGGGGTCGGCGAGGTTGTGCACCAGCGAGCCCCGGCCGGGGTCGTCGGGCGCCGGGAACGCGACGGTGCGGCGCACCGCGTACCCGGGGTCGTCGGCGGCGTGCACCGGGCTGCGGGTGGTGGACTGCAGCAGGACCGGGGTCCTTGGCAACCGGGTGGCGAGCCGGTCGCCGAGCACGGCGGGCGCGTACATGAGCTCCTCGGTGCCGAGCACCAGCACGCCGCGGCTGCCGGCCAGGCCCGGCGCCAGCCGGGCGGCTGCGGCGTCGGCCGCGGCGGCCAGCCGGGCGGTGCCGGCCGGGGTGAGCCCGTGGCGGGCGGTGGCCGGGACGCCGTCGGGCCAGAGCCCGGGGTGCGGGACCACCGCGGCCGGCGGGCCGGAGGGCAGCGGAGCGGGCGGCGGCAGCTCCGCACGGGCGGCCGCCGCCCGCGCGAGGACGTCGGCGGGGAAGGTGAGCCGGGCGGCCACGACGGCGGCGACGTCCACCCGGACGCCGAGCTCCGCGGCCCGCTGCGCGAAGGCGGCCGTGAGCTCCGGCGTCCGGGCGTCGAGCAGCGCCGCGACGACGTACCGCGGCCGCGGGAAGTGCGCGTGCAGCTCGGCGATCGTGTTGAGCACGGTGCGCCCGGAGGTCAGCTCGTCGTCCACGAGGACCAGCGGCCCGTCCCCGGCCAGCGACACCTCACCCGTTGGCTGCAGCGCGTGCCCGACCGCGTGCGAGTGCTCCTCCTCGAAGCGGGCCGCCACCGGGACGCCGGCGTGCAACCGCCGGGTCGTGTGCAGGTAGGCGGTACCCAGGCGCGCCGCCGCGGCGTGCCCGAGGCCGGTCGCCGTCTCGCAGTAGCCGATCACCAGGCCGGCGGCGTCGGGCCCGAGCACCGCGGCGACGGCGTCCCCGACGGCCGCCCCGGCGGCCAGCACGTCGGCCGGGGCGGCGGGCACGTGCTTGCCCAGCACCCGGGAGACCACCAGCTGGGCCCGCCGCGGGTTGTCCCGGAGCGCCAGCCCGGCCCAGTCGGCGAACACCGCCCGGCCGGGGCCGGTGACCGAGACGTCGAGGAGACGGGCGACGGTCGCCGAGAGCGGGACCGGGGCGGCGAGGGTGCCGGTCATGCCGGCAGCGCCGGGGCGAAGACGCGGGCGACCTGCCGCTGGCCGGCGCCCAGCAGCTCCACCAGTGCGGACTCGTCGGCGACCACGCCGAACACCGCGGCCCGGCGGCTGATCAGCTCGGCCCACAGCGCGTGCGGACCCAGCTCGTTCATCCGGCCGTGCGCCGAGGCCCGGACGCCGCCCTCCGCGCGGGCGGTCAGGATGTCCAGGGCGTCGTCGTACTCCGAGCGCGCGACGGTGAACAGCGCGTTCACGACCGACACGTGGGCGGGGTGGATCACGGTCTTGCCGTGCATGCCGTTGGCCTTGTCCAGGGTCGTCTCGCGGATCAGGCCGTCGAGGTCGTCGTCGATGAGGTGCTGGCGCAGCGCGCTCTCCCGCCGCGAGGTGAACGGTGTCTGGCGCAGCTGCGGCTTGAACAGGCGGGGGCCGGGGATGTGCTCCCAGACCGCGGCGGTGACCACGTGCTCCCCGTTGCGGGCGAAGCGGTTGACGATGTCGGCCAGGCAGTCCCGGACGACGGCGACGTCCCAGACCGTGGTGTCCCGGTCGCGCCGCAGGCCGAACAGGCCCGAGAGGTCGGTGCCACCGACCCGCACGCAGAGCACCGCGTCGGCGTAGTGGTCCAGCTGCTCGGCGACGGCGCCCAGCGCGGCCGCCCGGCTCTCGGACCAGGCGACGTCCGGCGTCTCGAGGATCGGCATGGCGTAGAGCGGGTGCGGGCTGCCGGCGCTCACCTCGGCGACGGCGGCGAGCATCTCCCCCAGCCCCGGGCCGGTCGCCTTGGGCAGGCTGAACCCGGTGAGCCGGGACAGGGCCGGGCCGGCGGCCGCCGCCAGCCGCCGGATCTGCGCCGGCTCGCGCACCCGGACGAAGAGCAGCGGCAGGTCCTCTCCGCAGCCGCGCTCGTCGATGCGCTGGAGCGCGGCGACCACGTTGGCCTCCGCGGCGGCGACCTGGGCGTGCGGGATCGCGTCCTCGAGGCACCACACCACGCTCGTGGCGCCGATGGCCGCCGCGCGGGCGGCGTCGACGTCGAGGGCCGGTCGGGTGCCGGGGCTGTACAGGGTGGCGCCCAGGGCCAGGGCCAGGGTCGAGCGGGGACTGTGCGGCGTCACCGTGCCCGGGGGCACGGCGAACAGCCGGTCGCGCTCGTCGTCGGTCAGGTACGCGAAGTGGCGCACGGGTGTCCTCCCGCTTCTTGAGGGGACGGTGGGTGGGGCGGTGGGGTGGCGCTGCGTCAGCCGGCCAGGAGGCCCTGCGCGCGGGCGCGGCGCAGCCAGTCCGGGTACTCGGTCATGAGCCGGTCGAACAGCGCGTCGTCGCTGATCGGCGTCCGCCCCATGAGGTCCTCCTGGCCGACGGCGAAGAAGTCGGCGTTGTCGGTGTAGCGGCCCTCCAGGTCGTCCAGCCGCTGGAGGTAGCTGAACTCGCGCGGCGAGCCGATGCCCATGAACTGCCAGAACACCGGCTCGTAGGACGCCGACCGGATCTGCTTCGTCGCCACCGCCTTGTCACTCGGTGCACCGTCGGTCAGGAACATGACGTAGACCGGCACCCGGTCGGGCAGCGGCTCCACCCGCGTCCCGCTCGAGCCGAAGTAGTGCTGCCGGACCGCTGACATCGCGGCACCGTATCGAGTGTCGAACTCCAGCCGGTGCTCCCTCAGGACCGACGCGATGAACTCCTGGTGACCTTCCAGTCGCAGTCCGGTGTCGGGCTGGTGCACCTGCTTGCCGAACAGGAAGACGTCGACGACGCCGTCGTCGTCGAAGCGCAGACCGAGGGCGAGGACGCGCTCGGCCAGCCGCTGGACCGCGCCGGACCGGTAGAGGCCGGCCATCGACCCGGAGATGTCGAGCACGAGGGCGACCCGGGCGGTGTGCTCGCCGAGGCCGCGCTTCTGCAGGCTGACGCCGGCGGTCTTCACCAGGGAGAGCATCTGCGGGGACGAGGTCGCCAGCTTCTTCTCGAGGTCGACCAGCCGTCGCTTCTCCATGCTGACCGGAGGCGCTGCGGGAGCCGGCGGAGCCGGCGCCGCAGCCGGTACCGGGGCGGGGGCGGGGGCGGGCGCCTCGTCGACGTCCACGCCGACGTCGGTGGCCAGCCCGGCGAGGCCGTCGGTGAAGCCGCGGCCGACGGCGCGCACCTTCCACTCGCCGTTGCGCCGGTAGACCTCGGCGAAGACGAGCGCGGTCTCCGCCCCGGCGGTGACCTCGCAGCGCACCGCGGCCGGCGCCTGCTCGTCGGCGGCCACCTCGACGCCCACCCCCGCCAGACCGCCGAACGTGCCCGGCCCCTCGAGGGAGGCGCCGATGACCACCTTCTCCACGTCGGCGGGCAGCCGGTCGGGGTCGATCCGCACCCGGTCCACGGTCACCGGGCCGCGGGTGGCCTTGCCGAGGTGCCGGACCGCCCCGTCCCCGCCGCTGGGCTGGTTGTAGAAGACGAAGTCGGCGTCGCTGCGGACCCGCCCCGCCCCGGTGGTGAGGAACGCGGACAGGTCGGCGTCCACCCCCGGTGCGGGCTGCCAGGTCAGCGTGACCACGACCGGGCCGCGGAGGCCGACGGCCGCCAGGCCGACGTTGCCCCCGCGCGGCAGGAGCTGGGTCACTTGCGGCCCGCGGTCCAGTTCATGCCCCACCCGTAGGCCGCGTCGAGGTCGCGCTGGACGCCGGGCAGGTAGCGGATCTCGCGCTGCACGGTGAGCGCCCCGCCCGAGTTGGTGAGCAGGGCGATCGCGCACGAGCGCGCGTTGGTGGCGTGCTCGTCCAGCCGGACCTCGATCGGTGCCGCGCCCTGCGGGAACAGGGTGACCACGGCGTCGGCCGCCGCCCAGTTGGGCGCGCCCTCGTAGATGAAGGCGAAGACGAGGATCCGCTTGATCGCGTCCAGCCGGTCGAGGTTGACGAGGAGGTTCTCGCCGCTGGAGACCTTGCCGGAGCGGTCGTCGCCGTCGAGCAGGACGTAAGGGGGCTGGTCGAGGGAGCCGAAGGAGTTGCCCAGAGCCTGGACGACGCCCTTGCGCCCGTCGGTGGTCTCCCACAGGCAGGCCAGGTCCAGGTCGACGGCGGGGGTCTTGCTGAACAGCCCGCGCTTCTGAGCTCCGGAGTTCCAGTTGAGGTTGATCCGCATCTGGCCGCCGGCGCCCTGCCCCTTGGTGAGGGAGACCGACGGGGAGCCCTTGGTGAGGGTGACCTTGGACAGCGAGACGCCACCGGCGGGAGCGGCTGGGGGCTTGGGCGGGCGGGTGTAGTCGACCATGACGGGCCTTCCTGGAGCGGGTGCGGGACCACCGGGGGCGGCCGGGCCGCGGGCGCCGTGCGACGCCCGCGACCCGGCCGGTCCGGTCAGACGTTGACGCCGAAGTCCTGGGCGATGCCGCGCAGACCGGAGGCGTAGCCCTGGCCCACCGCGCGGAACTTCCAGTCCGAGCCGTTGCGGTACAGCTCGCCGAAGACCATCGCGGTCTCGACCGACGCGTCCTCGGTGAGGTCGTAGCGAGCGATCTCCTGCCCGTTGGCCTGGTTGACCACCCGGATGAACGCGTTGCGCACGGCGCCGAAGTTCTGCTTGCGCGTGTCGGCGTCGTAGATGGAGACGGGGAAGACGATCTTGTCGCAGGTCGGCGGCACGCCACTCAGGTCGACCTGGATGACCTCGTCGTCCCCCTCGCCCTGGCCGGTGAGGTTGTCACCGACGTGGACGACCGAGCCGTCGGGGCTGCGCAGGTTGTTGAAGAACACGAACCCCGAGTCGTCCGGGGTGACCCTGCCGCCGGCGTCGAGCATGATCGCCGAGGCGTCGAGGTCGAAGTCGCCCCCGGAGAAGGTGTTGACGTCCCAGCCCAGACCCACGTTGACCGCGGTCATGCCGGGCGCTTCCTTGGTCAGCGAGACGTTGCCGCCCTTGCTGAGGCTCACACCCATGTGGAGAACTCCCAATCCATCGCCGTGAGATGCGGAGCGGCGGTTGCCGCCCCGCGGGGCGCGGGAGGCCGACCCACCCCGGGGGCCGCGGTGGGCACCCCGGGCGAGGCCGGGCGCGCTGCGCCCGGACCGGTCCCCCGCCACCGCTCCCGTGGCCGGCGCCACGGGAGCGGACGTCCGTCGGATACTGCCGCACCTGGTCCGGCAGCGACAGGCTCCGCAAGCCGCGTGGTCAGCGGCCCGCGGTCCCGGCCGGTGCCCACCGGAGGGGCCGGGGACCGGTCACCGGCGACCCCCCTCGGGGGAGCCGTCGGCCGAGCGCACCGCCGCCGTCCGGCCGGTGGCCGGGGCATCGCCGCGGCCGGTGGTGGGCAGGTCGTCGTGCGCGTGCGGCGCGGCCACCTCCCGGCCCCCGGGACCGGCGCCCTCGTCGGCCGGGCCGGTGGGGCTCGGCCGGCCGGCGGCGGCGTCCTTCTTGTTCTTGCGCAGGCTGGCCCAGGTGGTGACCAGCAGCGTGACGAGGATGACCGCCAGGGACAGCCAGGTCGGGATCTCGGGCACCGCTGTCACGTGCTCGCCGCCGTTGATGAACGGCAGCTCGTTCTCGTGCAGCGCGTGGATGACCAGCTTGACGCCGATGAAGCCGAGGATGACGGCCAGGCCGTAGGCGAGGTAGACGAGCCGGTCGAGCAACCCGTCGAGCAGGAAGAACAGCTGGCGCAGGCCCAGCAGCGCGAAGGCGTTGGCGGTGAAGACCAGGTAGGTCTCCTGGGTGAGCCCGAAGATCGCCGGGATCGAGTCGACGGCGAACAGGATGTCCGCGCTGCCGATCCCGATGAGCGCGATGAACAGCGGGGTGATGTGCCGCTTGCCCCGGACCTTCGCCGTCAGCCGGTCGCCGTGGTAGTCGTCGGTCGTCGGCAGGACGCGCCGGGTCAGCCGCAGGAAGGCGTTCTCCTTGAACTCCTCGCTGTCGTCGTGACCGCCGCTGCGCGCCTGCGCCCAGGCGGTGTAGATGAGGAAGCCGCCGAAGAGGTAGAAGACCCAGCTGAAGTTCTCGATGGCCGCGGCGCCGGCGAAGATGAAGATGGTCCGCAGGACCAGGGCGAAGGCGATGCCGAACAGCAGCACCTTCTGCTGGAGCTCCCGGGGCACGGCGAAGCTCGCCATGATCAGGACGAAGACGAAGAGGTTGTCGACCGAGAGGCTCTTCTCGGTGATGAAGCCGGCGAAGTACTCACCGCCGTACTGCGGGCCGGCGAAGACCAGGACCAGCAGGCCGAAGACGATGGCCAGGCCGACGTAGACGGCCGACCAGGTGGCCGACTCCTTGAGCGTCGGCGCGTGCGGTGTGCGGACGTGGCCGACGAAGTCGAACACGAGCATGCCGATGATCGCGGCGACGGTGATCGCCCAGATCCAGATCGGGACGTCCATACAGGCTTTCCTCCGGAGGACTGGCAGTCGTCAGCACCGGAGGTCTCTCCCGCCGCCCGGAAACCGGGTGACCGGCAGCGCCGGGGGCCGTCGGGACCCCGTGTTGACGACGCTGCCGCGTGGGGATACTCCCCTCCTCGTCGGGACCCGGGCAGGCGACAACGACCACTGGGTCCCGTCCTCCGCAACGGCCGGGAGGGGGTCCGGGTTCCCGGCTCCCCGGGACGTCCGTCCGGCGCTCAGCGAGCGGCGGGGCGGCGGGCCTTCGGGAGGGCCGCGACGATCGCGTCGTACGAGGCGTCGACCAGCTCGCGGACCTCGTCGTCGGCGACCGGGCCGGTCCAGTCGACGGCGTTCCACCCGTAGCGCCCGATGTAGGCGCTGGCGACGATCGCGCCGGGGTGGCGCTCCCGCCACTCGGCGGCCTCGGCCGCGTCCCGACCGCACTTCACCCCGACGGTGCCGCCGTCCAGGTTGATGAAGGCGAACGCCTTGCCACCGACCTTGGCGACCAGCTCCGCGTCGCCCCAGGGGTAGGTCTCCTCCGCCCCCGGCTTCGCCAGGCAGTGCGCGACCAGCTCCTCCCGCTGCACAGCTCTCCCTCCTGGTGACGGACCGGATCGGCCCCGCTCGGCCCTCCCGCGCAGTACGGCCCCGCTCGGCCCTCCTGCAGGGGCCCGCCACGAGCTCGCGAGTGGTGGGGGGCAGGAGGGTCCTTCCGTTCAGGCGTGCGCGGCGTCGAACTGCCGGAGCTCCTTCTTCAGCTCCGACAGCTCGTCACGCAACCGGGCGGCCACCTCGAACTGCAGCTCCCGGGCGGCGGCCAGCATCTGCTCGTTCATCTGCGTGATGAGGTCGGCCAGCTCGTTGCGGGGCAGCCCCTGCACGTCGATGGCGCCGGCCTTCCCCGCCTTCTTGGACGACAGCCCGGGCACCGGCGCCTTGCCGCGCGACTGCTGGCGTCCGGAGCCGCCGATCAGCTCGGTCTCGGCGTCCTCCGCCGCCTTGTAGATCCCGTCGAGGATGTCGACGATCTTCTTGCGCAGCGGCTGCGGGTCGATGCCGCGCTCGGTGTTGTAGGCGACCTGCTTCTCGCGGCGCCGGTTGGTCTCCTCGATCGCGTGGGCCATCGAGGGGGTGACCTTGTCGGCGTACATGTGCACCTGCCCGGAGACGTTGCGGGCGGCGCGCCCGATCGTCTGGATCAGCGAGGTGCCCGACCGGAGGAAGCCCTCCTTGTCGGCGTCCAGGATCGCGACCAGCGACACCTCGGGCAGGTCCAGGCCCTCGCGCAGCAGGTTGATGCCGACCAGGACGTCGTACTCGCCCTGCCGGAGCTCGCGCAGCAGCTCCACGCGGCGCAGCGTGTCCACCTCGGAGTGCAGGTACCGGACCTTGATGCCCAGCTCGAGCAGGTAGTCGGTGAGGTCCTCGGCCATCTTCTTGGTCAGGGTCGTGACCAGCACCCGCTCGTCCTGCTCGGTGCGCAGCCGGATCTCGTGCACCAGGTCGTCGATCTGGCCCTTGGTCGGCTTGATGACGACCTCGGGGTCCACCAGGCCGGTGGGGCGGATGACCTGCTCCACGACGTCGCCCTGCACGCGGCCGAGCTCGTAGGGCCCCGGGGTCGCCGACAGGTACACCGTCTGCCCGATCCGCTCGGTGAACTCCTCCCACTTCAGCGGGCGGTTGTCCATCGCCGAGGGCAGCCGGAAGCCGTGCTCGACCAGCGTGCGCTTCCGGCTCATGTCGCCCTCGTACATGCCGCCGATCTGCGGCACGGTGACGTGCGACTCGTCGATGACCAGCAGGAAGTCGTCGGGGAAGTAGTCGATCAGACAGGCGCCGGCGCTGCCCGGCGCGCGGCCGTCGATGTGCCGGGAGTAGTTCTCGATGCCCGAGCAGAACCCGACCTGGCGCATCATCTCGATGTCGTAGGTGGTGCGCATGCGCAGCCGCTGGGCCTCCAGGAGCTTGCCCTGCCGCTCCATCTCGGACAGCCGCTGCTCCAGCTCGGCCTCGATGCCCCCGATCGCCCGCTCCATCCGCTCCGGGCCGGCGGCGTAGTGGGTGGCGGGGAACACGAACAGCTCCTGCACCTCGCGGACCACCTCACCGGTGAGCGGGTGCAGGTAGTACAGCCGCTCCACCTCGTCGCCGAACATCTCGATCCGGACGGCGAGCTCCTCGTACACCGGGAAGACCTCGATCGTGTCGCCGCGCACCCGGAAGGTGCCGCGGGTGAACGAGAGGTCGTTGCGGGTGTACTGCTCGGTGACCAGCGTGCGCAGCAGGTCGTCCCGGTCGCGCTCCTCCCCCACCCGGATCTTCAGCGCACGCTCGACGTACTCCTCAGGCGTCCCCAGGCCGTAGATGCAGGAGACGGTGGCGACCACGACGACGTCCCGCCGGGTGAACAAGCTGTTGGTCGCCGAGTGCCGCAGCCGCTCGACCTCCTCGTTGATCGAGGAGTCCTTCTCGATGTAGGTGTCGGTCTGCGGGACGTAGGCCTCGGGCTGGTAGTAGTCGTAGTACGAGACGAAGTACTCGACGGCGTTGTTCGGCAGCAGCTCGCGGAACTCGTTGGCCAGCTGGGCGGCCAGCGTCTTGTTCGGCGCCATGACCAGCGTCGGCCGCTGCACCTGCTCGATCAGCCAGGCCGTCGTCGCCGACTTGCCGGTACCGGTGGCGCCGAGGAGGACGCTGTCCTTCTCCCCGGCCTTGACCCGCTGCGCCAGGGCCGCGATGGCGGTCGGCTGGTCGCCCGAGGGCTGGAACTCGCTGACGACGCGGAAGCGCCCCTGGGTGGGCCGGAGATCGGTGGTCGCGCGCACGGGTCAGACGGTACGACGGCGGTGTGACAGGACGGGGCCCTGCGACGTCCGGGCACGGGCGGGACGGACGGGGCGACCCGGGTTGCGCGCGGTGCTTGCCCTCGGGTGTGCGGCACGCCTAGCGTCCCCGGTCGCAGGAGCGGTCACCGCCGAGGACCAGCGCCACCCGGGATCCCGGGCGAGGTCGGACCTCGGCGCCGCTGCCGGCCGGACCTGCGCACGACGCCCCCCACGGAGAACCGCGGGGGGCGTCGTCGTCGGCGGGGACCGGTCCGCGGGGTGAGCGAGATCTCGGCAGCCGCCGCCCGGGACAGGTGTGCGCGGGCGTCGGGGCGGGCAACCGGGGCACGGAGCACCCCGTGTGCCCCGACCTCCCGGCCGAGCCCCGCGGCGGGAGGCCACCTGTCCCCGGCACGCTCGGGGGCGCCACGCAGGAGGACCCTCTTGATGAACCAGGTGTGGCCCGGCACCGCCTACCCCCTCGGCGCCACGTTCGACGGCACCGGCACCAACTTCGCGATCTTCAGCGAGGTGGCCGAGAAGGTCGAGCTGTGCCTGTTCGACGACGACGGCACGGAGACCCGCATCCGGCTGCCGGAGATGGACGGCTATGTCTGGCACGCCTTCCTGCCCGGGATCCAGCCCGGGCAGCGCTACGGGTACCGCGTCCACGGGCCGTACGACCCGGCCCAGGGCCTGCGCTGCAACCCGAACAAGCTGCTGCTCGACCCCTACGCCAAGGCGATCGACGGCCCGGTCGACTGGGACCCGTCGGTCTTCGGCTACGACTTCGACAGCGGCGAGCGCAACGACGACGACTCCGCCGAGCACATGCCGAAGTCCGTCGTCGTCAACCCCTACTTCGACTGGGGCGTGGACCGCCCGCCGAAGACGCCGTACCACAAGACCGTCATCTACGAGGCCCACGTCAAGGGCCTGACGATGACCCACCCGGACGTGCCGGAGGAGCTGCGCGGCACCTACGCCGGCATCGCGCACCCGGCGGTCGTCGCCCACCTGCAGTCCCTCGGCGTCACGGCGATCGAGCTCATGCCGGTGCACCAGTTCGTGCAGGACGACACCCTCCAGCAGAAGGGCCTGCGCAACTACTGGGGCTACAACACGATCGGCTTCTTCGCCCCGCACAACGAGTACGCCAGCAACACCGACAACGGCATGCAGGTGCAGGAGTTCAAGGGGATGGTCCGGACCCTGCACGAGGCCGGCATCGAGGTCATCCTCGACGTCGTCTACAACCACACGGCCGAGGGCAACCACCTGGGCCCGACGCTGTCGTTCAAGGGGATCGACAACCAGGCCTACTACCGCCTGGTCGAGGACGACCCGCAGTACTACATGGACTACACGGGCACCGGGAACTCGCTCAACGCCCGCACCCCCCAGGCGCTGCAGCTGATCATGGACTCGCTGCGCTACTGGATCACCGAGATGCACGTCGACGGCTTCCGCTTCGACCTCGCCTCGACGCTGGCCCGCGAGCTGCACGCCGTCGACCGGCTGTCGGCCTTCTTCGACCTCGTCCACCAGGACCCGGTGGTCAGCCAGGTCAAGCTCATCGCCGAGCCGTGGGACGTCGGCGAAGGCGGCTACCAGGTCGGCAACTTCCCGGCCCTGTGGACCGAGTGGAACGGCAAGTACCGCGACACCGTCCGCGACTACTGGCGCGGCGAGCCGGCGACGATCGGCGAGTTCGCCAGCCGGCTCACCGGGTCGGCCGACCTGTACCAGCACTCGGGCCGGCGGCCGGTGGCCAGCATCAACTTCGTCACCGCGCACGACGGGTTCACGCTCAACGACCTGGTCTCCTACAACGAGAAGCACAACGAGGCCAATGGCGAGGGCAACAACGACGGCGAGAGCCACAACCGCAGCTGGAACTGCGGGGTCGAGGGCGACACCGTCGACAAGAAGGTGCTCGCGCTGCGGGCCCGCCAGCGGCGGAACTTCATCGCCACGCTGATGCTGAGCCAGGGCGTGCCGATGCTCCTGCACGGCGACGAGCTGGGCCGGACGCAGAACGGCAACAACAACGGCTACTGCCAGGACTCCCCGCTGACCTGGATCGACTGGGACAACGTGGACGAGGGCCTGCTCGAGTTCACCAAGACGGCGACCCGGATCCGCACCGAGCACCCGACCTTCCGCCGTCGCCGGTTCTTCCACGGCCGCCCGGTGCGGCGCGAGGAGGGGGCACCGGTGCAGGACGTGGCCTGGCTGACCCCGTCCGGCGACCTCATGACCGAGGACGACTGGGACGCCGGGTTCGCGAAGTCGATCGCGATGTACCTCAACGGGCACGGCATCCGGTCCACCGACGAGCGCGGTGAGGACGTCGTCGACGACCACTTCTACCTGGCCTTCAACGCCTCGCACGAGCCGATGGACTTCTGCCTGCCCTCGGAGGAGTACGCGCAGGTCTGGACCGTCCGGCTCGACACCGCGGAGTTCGGCCAGGTCGAGCCGACGGAGCTCAAGCCGGGCGAGTCGATCACCGTGCAGGACCGGTCGATGGTCGTGCTCAGCGCCTCGCGGCGGGCGTGACCGTGTCCGCACCGCTCAGCGAGGACCGGCGGCGCGGCGTCCCGACCGCCACCTACCGGCTGCAGGTGACGGCCGACTTCCCCCTGGGGGAGGCCGCGTCCGTGGCCGGCTACCTGGCCGACCTGGGGGTGAGCCACGCCTACTCCTCCCCCCTGCTGCGCTCGGCGGCGGGGAGCACGCACGGCTACGACACCGTCGACCACGCGCACATCGACGAGTCGCGCGGCGGGCGGGCCGGCTTCGACCGACTGGTCGAGGCCCTGCACGAGCAGGGCCTGGGCCTGGTCCTGGACCTGGTGCCCAACCACATGGGCGTCGCCGACCCGGCCGAGGCGCCGTGGTGGTGGGACGTGCTGCAGCACGGGCGGGACAGCGCGCACGCCGGCGCCTTCGACGTCGACTGGGACTTCGGCGGCGGGAAGGTGCGCCTGCCCGTCCTGGGGTCGGCGGACGACGTCGAGAAGCTCGAGGTCGTCGCCGGCGGGGCGGGTGGGGACGGACCAGCGGAGCTGCGCTACTACGACAACCGCTTCCCGATCGCCCCGGGGACCGGGGAGGGCACTCCGCAGGAGGTGCACGCCCGCCAGCACTACGAGCTGGTGGACTGGCGGCGGGCCGACACCGACCTGAACTACCGGCGGTTCTTCGCGATCAACACCCTCGCCGGGCTGCGGGCCGAGGACCCGGAGGTGTTCGCCGCGACCCACCGGCTGGTGCTGGAGCTGGTCGAGGCCGGCGCGGTCGACGGCCTGCGGATCGACCACCCCGACGGCCTGGCCGACCCCAAGGGCTACCTGGACCGGCTGGCGGAGGCCTCCGGCGGCCGCTGGACGGTCGTGGAGAAGATCCTCGAGCCCGGGGAGGACCTGCCGGAGAGCTGGGCGACCGCGGGGACGACGGGCTACGACGCGCTGGCCGAGGTCGACGACGTCCTCGTCGACCCGGCCGGCGAGCCGGAGCTGACCGCGCTCGACACCGAGCTCAGCGGCCGGGCGGTCGACTACGCCCAGCTGGTGCACGACTGCAAGCGCGAGGTCACCGACGGGATCCTCGGCTCGGAGGTCGCCCGCCTGGTGCGGGTCATCGGCGAGCTGCCGGGCGTCGACACCGCCACGGAGCAGGAGGCCCTGGCCGAGCTGCTGGCCTCCTTCGCCGTCTACCGCAGCTACCTGCCCGACGGCCGCGAGCACCTCGACGCGACCGTGGCCGCGGTGCGGCAACGGCGCCCCGACCTCGGCGCGGCGCTGGACGCGCTGCACCCGGTGCTGTCGCAGGCCGGCACCGAGGCGGCCACCCGGTTCGAGCAGACCAGCGGCCCGGTGATGGCCAAGGGCGTCGAGGACAGCGCCTACTACCGCTGGGCGCGGTTCGTCGCGCTCAACGAGGTGGGCGGCGACCCGGCGCGCTTCGGCGGCACGGTGGCGGAGTTCCACGAGGCGCAGCAGCGCCGGCTGGAGCGCAAGCCGGAGTCGATGACCACGCTGTCGACGCACGACACCAAGCGCAGCGAGGACGTGCGCGCCCGGCTGGCGGTGCTGGCCGAGATCCCGGGCGAGTGGGCGCAGCTGGTGCGCCGGCTGCTGGACCGGCACCCGCTGCCCGACCGCCCGCTCGCGCACCTGGTGTGGCAGAACCTGGTCGGCGCCTGGCCGCTGTCGCGGGACCGGGCGCACGCCTACGCCGAGAAGGCCGCGCGCGAGGCCGGGACGTCGACGACGTGGACCGACGCCGACGAGGAGTTCGAGGCCCGCCTGCACGCGCTGGTCGACGCCGCGTACGACGACGAGGCGACGTACGGCGCGATCGAGGACCTCGTCGCCCGGATCGCGCCGTTCGGCCGGTCCAACTCGCTGGCGCAGAAGTTGCTGCAGCTCACCATCCCCGGCGTCCCGGACGTCTACCAGGGCACCGAGCTGTGGGACCTGTCCCTCGTGGACCCGGACAACCGCCGCCCGGTGGACTACGACCTGCGCCGGCGCCTGCTCGCCCGGCTCGACGGGGGCTGGGTGCCCCCGGTCGACGCCGAGGGGGCGGCCAAGCTGCTCGTCGTCTCCCGGACCCTGCGCGCCCGCCGGGAGCACCCCGAGTGGTTCACCGGTTACGAGCCGGTCGAGGCCACCGGGACCGCCGCCGGGCACGTCGTCGCCTTCGACCGCGGGGGCGCGGTGACGGTGGCGACCCGGCTGCCCGTGGGGCTCGCGGACGCCGGCGGCTGGGGCGACACCGCGCTGCAGCTGCCGAACGGGGCCTGGCGGGACCTGCTCACCGGGGACCGGTTCGTCTCCGACGCCGCGGGGATGCCGGTCGCGCAGGTCCTCGGGCGGCTGCCGGTCGCCCTCCTCGTCCGCGACTGAAGAAGGACCGCCCTTCCCCCCACGCCGCGCAGGCTCGGCGCGGGCCCCTGAAGGGCGGCCGCTCCAGCACGTCACCGGGCTCAGGTCGGGACCCGGGACGGGGCCGCACAGCACGGGCCACAGCATGACTCCTCGTCACGGGCCGGGGACGGTGTGCCGTCCCCGGCCCGGCCTGTCGCGCCACGCCGGGAGAACTCGCCGCGTCGGGCGGGCCGGATCCGCGCGGCCACCTACCGTCGCCCGGGTGCCCGGCCG
Organism: Geodermatophilus sp. CPCC 206100; assembly: GCF_048569675.1. Lineage (NCBI taxonomy): Bacteria > Bacillati > Actinomycetota > Actinomycetes > Geodermatophilales > Geodermatophilaceae > Geodermatophilus > Geodermatophilus sp. CPCC 206100. The sequence continues at coordinate 52,709 of NZ_JAQISV010000041.1, read as the reverse complement.
ACCGGCGGGGCACGGACGCCGTCCCGCCCAACCCCGTCCGGCGGCGTCCCCACCGCAGCACCGTGGACGGGGGTGGGGGACCCACTTCTGACGCCCCGCGCGTCTGGGGGTGAAGCCGCGTCAGCGCGGCCGGGCACCGATCGCCCGAACCCGACAGCTAACCCCTCCGGCGGCGATCGGAGGATCCCCTTGTCCCAGCACGATCGTTCCTTCCTGCCTGCCCGCGGCCTGCGCCGCGGTGCCGTCGTCCTCACCGGTGCGGCGGCCCTCTCCCTCGGCGTCCTCGCCGGTCCGGCCGCGGCCGCCGGCCCCAACGACTGGGACGCCGTCGCGCAGTGCGAGTCCGGTGGCAACTGGAGCATCAACACCGGCAACGGCTACTACGGCGGCCTGCAGTTCAGCCCGGGCACCTGGGCGGCCTACGGCGGCACGCAGTACGCGTCGCGGGCCGACCTCGCCACCAAGGAGCAGCAGATCGCCACCGCCGAGCGCACGCTCGACGGGCAGGGCCCGGGCGCCTGGCCCACCTGCGGCCGCGGCCTGGACCCGGCCGCGCCGGAGGCGGGTGCAGCGGCCCCGGCTGCCGCACCGGCGCCCGCCCCTGCCGCCGCGCCGGCCGGGAGCTACGTGGTGAAGGCCGGCGACACGCTGGCCGAGATCGCGGCGGCGCACGGCACCACGTGGCAGGCGCTGTACGAGAAGAACCGGCACCAGCTCAGCAGCCCGAACGTCATCCGCGTCGGCCAGGCGCTCGTGGTCTGACCGACGGCCGCTCGACCCGGGCCACGGGCAGCCGGTCCCCCGGCCTCCCGTGGCCCGGGGGGCGGGCCGCCCGGCGGACCCGCCCGTCGGGCACCCGTCCGCGGGCGACGTCCAGCGCCAGCGGCCAGTCGGGGTCGGTCCAGTACCCGCCGTGCCCGCCGATCCCGGTGACCGCGCGGGTCTGCAGGTCGAGGTCGGCCGGCACCGGGTCCAGCAGCCGCCACTCCGCCCCGCAGACCCGGCGGCCGGTGTCGGGGTCCAGCCAGTCCGGCTGCGGCGCCGCCGGGTCGTCGATCCGGCGGGAGGTGAGCGGCCCGCCGTCGCGGGTGTGGCCCCAGCTGGTGACCGGCCCGGCGACGGGGTCGGTGTCTCGGTAGAGGTTCACCCAGCGGAACGCGCCACCCATGCCGCGCAGCAGGTCGGCGTGCACGTAGTGCGGGAAGCCGCGGGCGAACTGCTGGCGCAGCTGCGAGCCGAAGGTCACCCACCGCACGCGGTCCCGGACCTCCTCGGGCAACCACAGCAGGGCCACCAGCGAGATCAGGCTGCCCTGGCTGTGCGCGGCGACGACGACCTCGCCGGCCGGCGCGGGGTTCTCCGCGGACCGCGGCGGCCCGTCGCCCGCGGTGGCGTCCTCGAGCGGGTCGGGCACACCCAGGTGCCAGCAGATGCGGCGGACCAGCGCGGGCACCACCTCCGAGGCGTACGGCGGCGGGACGAAGGGGTGCGCCGCGCGCGGCCAGAACGCGACGACGTCCCACACGACGTTGAGCCCGCGGCGGGCTCCCTCGGAGCGCAGCGCTCCGCGGGCGAGCAGCACGGTGCCCAGGCCGATGCCGAGCAGGGTGAGCTGGCCGAAGCCGATGACCACGTCGTCGCCGGTGACCGCGCCGCCGGACGGCGACTCGACCCCGGTGAGCAGGCTCAGGGGGAACCCCGGCTCCTCGCCCGCGCCGCGGCCCGCCCAGGCCGCGGCGCCGATCGCCACGGCGAGCACCAGCCCGAGCGCCGTCCACAGGGCCAGCACCAGCGGGACGCCGTTCTTCAGCCGGGCCGTCTGCATGGCCCGGCCGGTGCGCCGCACCCACGCGGGCGGCAGCCGCAGCTCCGGCGGGTCGCCGAAGGTCATGGCCGCCTCCGCCCGGGCGCGGAACACCGCCCGGTCGTGGCGGAGCCGGGCCCAGGTGACCCCGGCGCCGGCCGCGAACACGAGCGCGGTCACGCCCCACGCGTAGGAGAACCGCTGCAGCACGGCGGGCGCGACGACGTCGGTCCCGGTGATCCCGTCGACCAGCTCCTCGACCCCCAGGGTGAGCCCGGCGGTGGTGCCGACGCCCAGGAAGCAGCCGACCGCCGTGGCCAGCGCCGCGGACGTGCCGCCCGCGAAGCGCCGGAAGGGCCGGGGCACCGCCCGGGCCGCGCCGCGGGTCAGGGCGGCGAGCGCACAGACGGCGGCCACGAGCACCGCCACCGTCGCGGTGCCGGCCAGGACGAGGACGGCCACCGCCGGCTCCGTGCCCGGCAGCCGGCCACTGCTGCGCACGTCCGCGACCAGGACGGCGACCACGGCCAGGAGCAGCCCGGCCGCGACGAGGACCTGGCCGATGCTCGCGGCGAGCAGCGTCCAGCCGAGCGGCCGGCGGTCGGGACCGTCCCTCCGGCGCACCGTCGTCCGCCGCTCCGGATCGCCGCTGGTCAGGACGACCAGCGCCACCAGGCCGAGGACCGCCGCGGCGGCCCACCGCCACCACCGCGCCCAGGCCACGCCCGCCTCGCCGGCCACCGACAGCCCGAGCCAGGCGACGACGAGCAGGCCGGCGGCGCGGTGCAGCCGGCGCAGGGCCGGGCTGTCCGGGTCGCCGTCGAAGAACGCCGCGTCGCCCAGCCCGGGCAGCCCGTCGGCGCCGCGGCCCAGGTCCCGCGGCCCGGCGTGCCCGAAGCGGAAGCGACGGCCGGTGTCGACCTGCCCGAGCCGGGACAGCCCGGCGATGACGAGTGCGGCCACCACCAGCCCCCCGACCACGATCAGGCGGTCGGCCACCGGCAGGCTCCGCCGCGCCAGCCACTGCCAGGCCACCAGGTCGACGACGACCAGGCAGGGGGCGAGCGCGAACAGCCCGGTGAGCACGAGGGCCACCGTGCGCAGCAGCGCCCCGCACAGGGCGTGCACGCGCCGCGAGCTCCGGGACTCCGGCGGCGGCAGCATGAACTGCGCGGCGTTGACGATGCCGAAGGGGATGAGCAGCAGCCACAGGCCCTGCGACCAGGACCCCGACGTCCACCGGCCCCAGTGGAACGCCTCCAGGACGTGCCCGCCGGGAGCGCGTAGCTCGCGGCCCAGTCCATCGGTCGGGCGGAAGCACCGGCTGCGGTCGTCGCCGGCGACCTGGGCGGTGTGCGCGCTGCCCAGCATGTACTCCGGCGGGGTTCCGCTGACCCCGTGGACGCGCAGCTCGACCCAGTGCGGCATGGGCGGCTCTCCCTCTCCGGACTGCCGTGCATCTCACGATTGGCCGTCGGGTTCGCGGGCATGATCTGCCCCGTCCGCCGGCCCTGGCCAGCCCCTCAGCCCCGCACTCCTGGAGGCGCCCGCATGTCCGCACCCGTCGAGTTCTCCGTCTGGGCTCCGCTGCCGAAGCGGGTCCGGCTCCAGGTCGACGGCGCGGTGCACGACATGCGCCGGGAGGACTCGGGCTGGTGGCGCGCGGAGGTCGAGGCCGGGCCGGAGGCGGACTACGGCTTCCTCCTGGACGACGACGAGACACCCCGCCCCGACCCGCGCTCCCGCCGCCAGCCCGAGGGCGTGCACGGGCTGTCCCGGCGGTTCGACCCGGCGGCGTACCGCTGGGTCGACCGCGCGTGGACCGGCCGGCCGCTGGCCGGGGGCGTCGTCTACGAGCTGCACGTCGGCACGTTCACCCCCGAGGGGACGCTCGACGCCGCGATCGGCCGGCTGGACCACCTGGTCGAGCTCGGCGTCGACTTCGTCGAGCTGCTGCCGGTCAACGGGTTCAACGGCACGCACAACTGGGGCTACGACGGCGTCCTCTGGTACACGGTGCAGGAGGAGTACGGCGGCCCGGCGGGCTACCAGCGCTTCGTCGACGCCTGCCACCACCGCGGGCTCGGCGTGATCCAGGACGTCGTCTACAACCACCTCGGCCCGTCCGGGAACTACCTGCCGCTGTTCTTCCCGGTCTTCGCCGAGGGCGGGGCCAACACCTGGGGCAACTCGGTCAACCTCTCGGGGCCGGACTCCGACGAGGTGCGCCGCTACATCATCGACAACGCGCTCATGTGGCTGCGGGACATGCACGTCGACGGGCTGCGCCTGGACGCCGTCCACGCGCTGGTCGACGAGCGGGCCACCCACGTGCTGGAGGAGCTCGCCCAGGAGGTCGACCGCCTGTCGGTCGCGGAGGGGCGGCCGCTGACGCTGATCGCCGAGAGCGACCTCAACGACCCGCGCATGGTCACCCCCCGGGTGGCCGGCGGGATGGGCCTGACCGCCCAGTGGAGCGACGACTTCCACCACGCGCTGCACGCGACGCTGACCGGCGAGGGGCAGGGCTACTACGCCGACTTCGCCGCCGCCGGGGTCGCGGGGCTGGCCAAGACGCTCACCGGGGCGTACTTCCACGACGGGGCCTGGTCGAGCTTCCGGCGCCGGCACCACGGCCGGCCGGTGGACACCAGCGTCCTGCCGGGCTGGAAGTTCCTGGGCTACCTGCAGGACCACGACCAGATCGGCAACCGGGCCGTCGGCGACCGCATCTCGGCGTCGCTCTCCCCCGACCTGCTCGCCGTCGGCGCGACGATCGTCCTCACCAGCCCGTTCACGCCCATGCTGTTCATGGGTGAGGAGTGGGGCGCGACCACACCGTGGCAGTTCTTCACCAGCCACCCCGAGCCGGAGCTGGGCAAGGCCACCGCGGAGGGCCGGATCGGCGAGTTCGCCGAGCACGGGTGGGACGCCGCCGTCGTCCCCGACCCGCAGGACCCGGAGACCTTCACCCGCTCGAAGCTGGACTGGAGCGAGCCGGAGCGAGAGCCGCACGCCCGGCTGCTCGCCGTCCACCGCGCGCTGCTGGCGCTGCGCCGGGCCCACCCCGACCTGGTGGACCCGGACCTGTCGCGGATCCAGGCCACGTGGGACGACGCCGACCGGTGGCTGGTCGTGCACCGCGGGTCGCTGCGGATCGTGGCGAACCTCGCCGACCAGCCGCGGGAGGTCGACCTCGACGTCCCGGCCGGCGACGTGCTGTTCGCCAGCGGGGAGCTGCCGGCGCTCGACGGACGGACGGTGACCGTGCCGCGCGAGAGCGCCGTCGTGCTCTCGACCCGCTGACGTGCGGCGGCTGCTGCCCGGGGGCGACACGGACGAGCTGGCCGACGACGCGCTGGCCGACGCCTACCGACTGCCGCCGGGCCGGTCGCTGCGGGTCAACTTCGTGACGTCCCTCGACGGCGCGGTCACCGTGGCAGGGGTGAGCGAGGGCCTGGGCTCCCCCGGCGACCGTCGGGTCTTCCGGCTGCTGCGGGCGCTGGCCGACGTCGTCCTGGTCGGCTCCGGCACCGCGGCCGGCGAGGGGTACCGGCCGGTGCCACCGTCGTCGACCGTGGGCCGGCTCCGTGCGGCGCTGGGCCGGCCGGCCGAGCTGCCGATCGCGGTGGTGTCCCGCCGGGCGTCCCTGGCCCCCGGCGACCGGCTGGCGGCCGCGCCCACCCTGCTGGTCACCTGCGAGGCGGCCGACCCGGACCGCCGGGCGGCGCTGGCGGACGCCGGCGTGACGGTGCTGGTGTGCGGGGAGGACGACGTCGACCTGCCGCTGGCGCTGGACCGGCTGGCCGACCTCGGGTTCGAGCAGGTGCTGTGCGAGGGCGGCCCGGCGCTGCTGGCCGCGGCGCTGGACGACGGGGTGGTCGACGAGCTGGACCTGACCGTGGCGCCGGCGCTGGTCGGCGGGGAGAGCCGGCTGCTGCCCGGGGCGCTGGCGGCGGTCGTGCGGCCGCGGCTGGTGCAGCTGCTGGAGGAGGACGGCGTCCTGTTCACCCGCTACGCGCTCGACCGCTGAGACGCCGGCCCCTCAGTCCTCGCCCTCGAGAGCGCGCTGCAGGTCTTCCGGCAGCGGGTCGTCGAAGTCGTCAGCGATCCAGACGCGGCCACGGTCGAAGCCGAAGTTCGGCGTCCGACGTGCCGGCCCGACGAGCCGAGCGACCACCCGCCCGCGGTCGGTGATCTCGACCTCCTCGCCGGCCGCTACCTTCTCGAGCAGCCGGGTGAGTTGCTTCTCCGCCTCGTGCACCTCGACGGACGTGGTCACACCGCTCAGTCTGCTCGCGAACTCTCGCGCTCCGCGCCAGTGCGCACGTCGAGCCGCCTCAAACGCCGCGAGGGCGGCCCGGGAGATCCCGGACCGCCCTCGGCGGGTGGTGGGTCAGGCGGCGGAGGGACGAGTGTCCTGCGCCAGGTTGACCTTGATCTCGAACGTCGCCTGGTCGCCCTGGACGACGTTGGTCGCACCGGTGGGCAGCTGGATGGACACCAGCACGCAGGCACCCTGGTCCTTGCTGACCACGGTCGGCTGCGCGAACGTCGGGAAGGCGGCGTTGCGGAGCAGGCCGTCACGCGTCACGGAGAACGGGAAGAGGGTGACCTTGCCGGTGGGCAGGGTGCTCAACCCGGTCGTCGGCACGGTGGTCTCGGTGCAGGCGGCCGCGTCCGCCGCGGCCGCGTAACCGATCTTGACGTTGACGGCCTCGCCGAACTCGCCGACACCCTTGCCGGTCCCACAGTCGTCCCCGGCGTCCTTCTCCGGCTGGAGGCAGTCACCCTCCAGGTTGTCCACCTTGCCGATGCTGCCGGTCAGCAGGCCGTTGATGCCCGTCCCGGTGTTCTGCACGAAGAACGGCAGCACCTGGGTCTCGCCGGGGACCATGTCGTCGACCGTCGCGGTCGTCGAGGCCGTGCCCTCGGCGCCGACGAGCAGCGTGCCCGCGCCGGCGGTGCTGCCGGTGGCCGTCTGGGCGGTGAACGCGGCGAAGGTGCCGCTGGCACCGAAGGCGATGAGGGCGGTGCCACCCATGGCGGCGGCGGCGAGGGCGATCTTCTTCACGGGAGTCTCCTGTCGGTGTCCCCGTCGAGGCGACGGTTCTCGCCGGACGTCTGCGCGGCGAACGACCCAAGACTCGGTTCCGGGCAGCTGCCGCGGCATCGTCAGAACTGTTGATTGCCCTGCGCTCCACGACACCTCCGCCACACTGGGCACGCGAGTCGCACTCGCCACTCCCCTGCGCTCGGGATCCGGGTCCTGTGGTCTCCTCCTCGCGAGAACGGCTGGTTCTGCGAACGGGGACGCGGGGCACATGAGGACGACGACGCGCGGCGGCACCCTCGCCGGCACGGTCCGCAGCACGTGGAGCCGGACCTCGACCCGCCGCCTGACCGCCGTCGTCGGGCTGCTCGCGGTCCTCGCGCTGGCCAGCGACGAGGCGCGGCACGCGGTGCTCGTCGTGCTCGGCGTCCTGGGCCTGTTCGCCGCCGGCGCCGGGTTCCTGCTGCGCTGGCGGGTCACCGGGACGCGGGCCACGTGGCAGACCGGGATGGGTCTGGTGCTGCTGGGGCTGCAACTCCCTGCCGCGATCGCGGTCGACGCCCTCCTCGACGGCCGCTGGCCGGCCGTCGCCACCGCCGCGGGCCTGTGCGTGGTCGCGTGGGCGGCCGTCGCCAGCCTCCGTGCGTTCACCGACCCCGTCACCCGGCCGCGGCTGCAGCGGGCCGTCCTGGTGAGCCTCACCGCGCTCGTGACGACCGGGGCCGCACTGGCACTCGTCGCGGTGGCCGGCCCCTGGCCCGCGCTGGCCTGGGCGACGGTCCCGGCGGCCTACCTGCTGGCCGGAGCGCCGTGGCTGGCCGTCACCGTCGCAGCGTGGCGCATCGACCCGCTCGGTGTGCGGGACCTGCGGTCGGCGCGGACCCTGGCCGTCGTCGCACTCGCCGTCGGGCTGCTCACCGCGCTCAGCGGGCTGCCGTCGGTGCTGCCGGCCACCACCACCGAGGTGCAGACCGTCTCCGACCTGGGACTGCTGCTGGTCGCGCTGGTCGCGTTCGACACCGCCGCCCGGGGCCTGGCCGACGCGCTGGCCGGCCAGGAGCGCTACGTCGCCGGGCTCCTGGAGCAGCTGGCCGGACACGAGCGGCAGCTGCAGCAGGCCCGCGGCTGCCTGCACGACGCGCGGGCCACAGTCGCGGGCGTCCGCGCCGGGTCGTCCGCCGTCCGCCACCTGACCCGGCCGGAGGCCGCCGCGGCGCGCGCCGACCTCGAGGAGTCCGTCGCGGTCGAGCTGGCCCGGCTGGAGCGGATGCTGCGCTTGCCCGACCGGCCGCCGTCGGTCAGCAGCGTCGACCTCGACGGGCTCGTGCGGGCCCTCGTGATCGGCCACCGCGAGCGCGGGCTGCGGGTGAACTGGGCACCGTCGGAGCAGCCGCCGGTCGTCGTCGACGGCGACGCACTCGCGGTCATCCTGGGGAACCTGCTCGGCAACGCCCTGGTGCACGCACCGGGAGCGCTGTGCCGGGTCACCGTGGACGTGGACGACTCCCTCACCGTCACCGTCGCCGACGACGGCCCGGGCCTCCCGGCGGCCCGCCGCGCGGCCGCGTTCGAGGCCGGCGCCCGCCGCTCGGGCAGCCCCGGGGAGGGCCTGGGCCTGGCCATCTCCCGCGACCTCGCCCGACGGAACGGGGGCGACCTCGTCGCCGAGGACGTGACCGCGGGGACCCGCTTCGTGCTCCGGTTGCCCCTCCACCCGCCGACCGCCCCCGGAACAAGATCGTCCGGGATGCGGGACACCGCGGTGCCGCTGAAGCTGGCCGGGTGACGGAACCGGTCATCCTCGTCGACGACCACTCCCTGTTCGCCCAGTCGGTCCAGATCGGGCTGCGCGCCGCCGGGATCCGCGCGGAGCGGGTGCCGCCGACGTCGGCGGCCGACATCGAACGCGCCTGCGCCGCGGCGGCCCCGGCCACGGTGCTCCTGGACCTGCGGCTCGGCACCGGCGTGGACGGCGTGCCGATCGACGGCCTGGACCTGGTCGGCCCTGTGACGGCCGCCGGGTGCCGCGTCGTCGTGGTCACCGGCGAGACGGGAGACGGCACGTGGGGAACCGCCGTCGAGCGGGGTGCGGTGACCGTGTTGCCCAAGGACACGGGGCTGGACGACCTCCTTCAGGTGGTCACCGCGGTCCGCGAGGGCCGGCCCGTGCTGTCCGAGGGACGTCGCCAGGACCTGCTCGCGGCCGCCCGGCGGGCGCGGGCGGAGGAGAACGCCCGGTTGGCGCCGTTCCGTCAACTCAGCGCCCGCGAGGGAGAGGTGCTGCGCTGCCTGGCCACCGGGATGCCGGCGGCCACCATCGCCGCGACCGCGCACGTCAGCGAGGCCACCGTGCGCACGCAGATCCGGGCAGTGCTGACCAAGCTGGAGGTGACCTCGCAGCTGCAGGCCGTCGCACTGGCCCGCCGGTCCGGCTGGCTGGACCTGCCCGGCGCCACCCCTGTGACCTGACCGGGACCCAGGGGCGCCGCGCCCGGCCGTGATCAGGTTCAGTCGGCCGTCGTACCCGTCGGCGAGCCGTCGGCCACGGTTGCGTCCGCGGCGGTGTTCCCGGGGGCGTCCGTGGGCAACTGCTCCGCCTCGGGATCGCTGTCCACGTCCTCACCGGCACCCCCGTCGACGTCGCCCGTGACAGCGGTCTGCCCGGGCGAGTCGCCGGACTCATCGGTCAGCTCGTCGCTCGTGCGAGCAGTCACGTTCGGCGACTCCTCGACCGGGACGGGCACCGGGGGGCTGACGCGCAGCGCCACGTCCGCCTGGTCGCTGAAGCCGCCGTCCGGGTGCTGCAACGTGAAGCTGAGCACGCCCTCCCAATCTGCGGCTGGTGACGTCCCCTCCGCCATGAGCAGCACCGTCAGCGGAAGGTCGATCGGCGCGGCATCCGCCTCGAGCAGGAGCACGTTCGCCTGCATCGGGCCGGTGCTGGGCAGGAGGCCGCAGAGATCCGTCGGCTCCTGCCTCTCCTCGTGCGGCACGTCGACGGAGATCGTCACTCCCGCCGGGCACGGTGCAGCGCCCGACTCCCCTACAGCAGAGACCTTGAGCACGGCAGGTGCGCCGCCGGAGAGCTGCGCCTGCAGCGGGATCGTCGCCGTGCTCCCGGCCTGCAACTCGACGCCCGTGTCGCTGTCAGTACGCGAGAGGCGCAGCGATCCGGCGCCGGCCACGGCCGACTCGGAAGCGGTGTCACTGAGCAGGGCGGTCGTGCCGCCGAGGCCGAGCAGCAGCGCCGTCGCGGCGGTCAGGCTCCCCAGTCCGAGCGCGGTGCGGCGCCTCACGCGGCACGCCCCGAGCGCCGGCGGCGCACCACCACGAAGACCAGGCCGCCGAGGACGACCGCGCCGAGGAACGTGCTGCCCCAGGCCAGCGCCTGGCCGACGATGGAGGTCGACGCCGACTCGGTGGCCACGGCGACCCCGCCGTCGTCGACGGTGACGGGCGTGTCCACCCGTCCGACGACCGGTCCGTCCGCCGCGACGCTGGTGCCGGCGTCGACAGGCGCGGGCGCGCCGGCCGGGGTCGCTCCGCCCGCGGCGGCCGCACCACCGGCGCCGCCGCCTGCCGCGGTGGCGCTCCCCGTCGTCGTGCCGGTCCCGACCGGCCCACCCGCGGCGGCTGCCGCACCGCCACCCGAGGAGGTGGCCGCGTTCCCGGATGCTGCACCGCCGGAGGTCGCGCCGTCGGACGTGGCTCCGTCGACGGGGTCCTCGGCCGTGGTCGTCTCGTCGTCGTCCGAGGGCGGGGCGAGCTCCTCCTCGCCGACGACGCCGAGGCTGAACGTGATGCTGTCGGACTGGGCGAGGTTGTCGGGGTCCGCAGATCCCCCGTCCGGGAACTCCAGGCGGAGCACGAGGCAGTTCACGCCCTCGACGTCGAACCTGCTCGCGACCCCGTCGATCAGGGCCAGTGGCACGCCCTCGCCGGTGGCCCGGCAGCCGGTCTCGCCGTCCACCCCGCCCGCGACCGTGGCTTCCAGGAAGTCGGCCAGCTCGCCCTCCTCGTCGCCGCAGGTGTCGTCGCCGGACTCGGACTCCGGCTCGACGCAGTCGTTCTCCCACTGCGTGAGCGCGCTCACGGAGACGCCGAGGCGGTCCACGTCGGTGGCCCACCCCGCCGGCAGCGGGACGTCGAGCGTCTGGCTGCCGCCGGGGGCCAGTGGTTCGCCGGCCAGCGCCGTGCCGGGCGTGGCCAGCACGGCGGCCACGGCGAGCACGGCGCCGAGGGCGGGGAGGGGTCGGCGCACGTGCCCATGCTCGTGCGCCGGAACACGGCGCACATCGACAAAATCGATGATGTCGGGAGCGAGCCCGCCGGGGAGCATCGGAGCGTGCCCTCCCCTGCCCCCACCTCGACAGCCGCCGGCAGCGCGTGGGTCCACACCCTGCGCCGGGTGGCCTCCTGGGTGCTCGGCGCGGTCCTGCTGACCGGGACCGGCGCGGCCCTGGGGTTGGTCGCCTATCCCATGGTGACCGGGGGTGCGGCTCTCGCCGTCCTCAGCGGCAGCATGACGCCGGGCCTGCCGGTCGGGGCCATGGCCTTCACCAAGCCGGTCGAGGACCCGGCGACGTTGCAGGTGGGCGACGTCATCACCTTCCAGCGCCGGCCCGACGCCCCCGAGCTGGTGACCCACCGGATCATGGCCGTCGACGCATCGAGCGGCACTCCGGTCTTCACCACCCAGGGCGACGCCAACAACGCCCCGGACGTCGACCCGGTCCCCGCCTCCGCCGTGCGCGGCGAGCTGGCGTTCAGCGTGGACGACCTGGGCCGGACGGCGTCGATCCTCCAGTCGCCCAAGGGCGCGGGCATGCTGATCGTCCTGGTGTGCGCCGTCATCGCCCTCTCACCGGGACCGCGGCCGAAGGAGTCTCCCGACCGCGACCGGTCCGCGAAGCGGGACCGCTCCACGACGACCGCGGACCGGGGCGAGGAACCGCCCACCCCGCTGACGGGCGACGCGACCGTGCACCTCCAGGTCGCCCGCCCGGCCGTCCCGCCACCCCGGTCGGCGATCGGACTGCTTCACTGACCAGCATGGACCTGCCCCTGCTGCCGCCGGTCAAGCCGATGCTGGCCAAGGCGTCGACCAAGCTGCCCACCGCCGAGGGCCTGTTCTACGAGCCCAAGTGGGACGGCTTCCGCTGCATCGTCTTCCGCGACGGCGACGAGGTGGAGCTGGGCAGCCGCAACGAGCGCCCACTCACCCGCTACTTCCCCGAGGTGGTCGCCGCGGTCAAGGCCGCGCTACCGGAGCGGTGCGTCGTGGACGGCGAGATCGTCGTCCCGCAGGGCGACCGGCTGCACTTCGAGGCGCTGCTGCAGCGCATCCACCCGGCCGAGTCGCGGGTGAACCTGCTGGCCGAGCAGACGCCGGCGTCCTTCGTCGCCTTCGACCTGCTGGCCCTCGGCGACGAGTCACTGATGGAGACGCCGTTCGAGCAGCGCCAGGCCCGCCTGCGCGAGGTGATCGGGGCGGGCACCGACTCGGTGCACGTCACCGCCATCACCCAGGACGCCGGGACGGCGCAGCGCTGGTTCCAGGAGTTCGAGGGCGCCGGCCTGGACGGCGTCGTCGCCAAGGCCGCCGACCTGCCCTACGGCCCCGACCAGCGGCTGATGACGAAGGTCAAGCACGTGCGCACCGCCGACTGCGTGGTCGCCGGCTTCCGCTGGCACAAGAGCGGCCCGATCGTGGGCTCGCTGCTGCTGGGGCTCTACAACGACGACGGCGACCTGCAGCACATCGGCGTCGCGGCGTCCTTCCCGATGGCCCGCCGGGCCGAGCTGGTGGAGGAGCTGGCCCCGTACCGGGCCGAGGCGCTGGACGGGCACCCCTGGCAGAGCTGGGCCAACGCCGAGACCAACGGGGACGGCGAGCACCGGATGCCCGGCGCGCAGAGCCGCTGGAACGCCGGCAAGGACCTCTCGTGGGTGCCCCTGCGCCCGGAGCTGGTCGTGGAGATCAAGTACGACCAGCTGGAGGGACGGCGGCTGCGGCACACCGGCCAGTTCCTGCGCTGGCGCACCGACCGGGAGCCGCGCAGCTGCACGTACGAGCAACTGGAGGTGCCGGTGAGGTACGACTTGGCGGAAGTGTTCGCCGGCTGACTCCGGCGGCCTGTCGCGGACACGGCGCAGCCGCAGCCGGACATAGAGTGGTCTCCCGTGTCGAGGAACGTGGGGGACCTGCTGCGGACGACGGCCCGCGGTCTGGGCCAGACCTTCCTGACCGTCGGGTTCGTGCTGCTGCTGTTCGTCGTCTACGAGCTGTGGGTGACCGACCTGCAGAGTGCAGCGGCGCAGGAGGACCTCACCACCGAGCTCCGCGAGGAGTGGAGCCGGGAGGCCCCGGCGGCGCGGGCCGTGCCCGGTGAGCTGACCGACGGCGAGGCGTTCGCCTTCCTGCACATCCCGCGGCTGGGCGAGGACTACGCCCGCGCCGTCGTGGAGGGCACCGCGGCCGAGGACCTGGAGCAGGGACCCGGCCACTACCGCGACACGGCGATGCCCGGGGAGCAGGGCAACTTCGCCGTCGCGGGCCACCGGGTGGGCCGCGGCTCGCCCTTCCTCGAGCTGGACGAGATGCGCCCCGGCGACCCGATCATCGTGGAGACGGCCGACAGCTGGTTCGTCTACCGCGTCCTGGGCGACCCGGTGACCGGCGACCTGGCCGGGGGCCCCTCCCCCGTGCCGGGCCAGCAGATCGTGTCGCCGGCCGACGTCGCGGTGATCTCCCCCACCCCCGGCGGCGCCGCGGACGGCCCGGCCACCGGCGCGTACCTCACCCTCACCACCTGCCACCCCGAGTACTCCGCGCGGCAGCGGCTGATCGTGCACGCGGTGCTCGACGGCGCCCCGATCGCCCGCGCCGACGCCCCCGCCGGCCCGCCGGCCCTGAACGGGCAGTGAGGACGACACCGTGTACACCTGGATCTGGCGCCACCTGCCCGGCGGCACCGCCGTCAAGGCCCTGCTGTCCCTCGTCCTGATCGCGGCGGTGAGCGCGCTGCTGCTCTTCGTCGTGTTCCCTCACGTCGAGCCGTACCTGCCGTTCGCCGACGTCACCGTCGTGGACTGACCCGCCGGACGCCGGCAACGCTCCGTCGGGGTCTGTGACCCCGCGGACACCTCGATGCGGCGGGCCCGCCCGCCTCATACGCTCGTGATCATGCGTCTGTCCCCCGGTCTCGTCGCGGCCGCTTCCGCGCTGCTCGTGGCGGTCTCCGGCTGCACCTCGTCCTCCGACACGACGGCGGCCGAGTCGTCCTCGGCGGCGGCCTCGGCGACCCCGGCGGAGCCGACGGCCGCGGACATCACCTGGACCGACTGCGACGAGCAGATCCAGCCGCTCGTGGAAGGCCGGCCCGGCAGCGAGCGCGACGTGGCGTTCGAGTGCGGCCGCACCGAGGTGCCGATCAGCTACGACGAGCCCGACGGCGCGACCATGCCGATCTTCCTGGTCCGCGCGCGGCTGGCCGGGCAGGCCGACCGCATCGGCTCCCTGCTGGTCAACCCCGGCGGCCCCGGCGCGTCGGGGGCCGACGCCGCCATCGGGCGGGCGCTGACCCTCCCCGAGGACGTGCTGCGCCGTTTCGACCTGATCGGCTTCGACCCGCGCGGCGTGGGGCTGTCCACGCCGGTCGAGTGCGTGCCCGACGAGCTGAAGGACCGGATGGTCGCGGCGGAGCCGCGCCCGGTCACCGACGAGCAGCTCGACGCGGTGTTCGCCATGGCCCAGGAGGCCGCCGAGGGCTGCGCCGAGGAGTACGGCGACGCGCTCGGGACCTTCTCCACCACCGCCACCGCCCGGGACATGGACCTGCTGCGCCAGTCCCTGGGCGACGAGCAGCTGACCTACCTCGGCTACTCCTACGGCACGACGCTCGGCTCGACCTACGCCGAGCTGTTCCCCGACCGGGTGCGGGCCCTCGTGCTCGACGCCGCGGTGGACCCCGAGGCCGACCCGCAGGCCGACGCCGAGGCGAGCGCGGCCGCGTTCGAGGCCGGCTTCGACGCCTTCGCGGCCAACTGCACCCAGCTGATCGCCGGCTGCCCGATCGGCGCCGAGCCGCGGCGCTTCGTCGAGGACCTGCTGGCGCGGGCGGCCGCGGCCCCCATCCCCAGCGCCCGCCCGGGTGAGACGCGGCAGGCCACCCCGGGGGTGATCATGACCGCCGTCCAGGCCGCGCTCTACAGCACCACCGCCTGGCCGCAGCTCGCGCAGGGGCTGGCCGCCGCGCAGGCCGGCGACGCGCAGGCGCTGTTCTCCCTCGCCGACACGTACTACGGCCGGCTGCAGGACGGCTCCTACTCCAACCTCATCGACGCCAACACGGCGATCAACTGCGCCGACAGCGACCCCGACACCGAGGTGCCCGAGGAGGACATCCGGGTGCTGGCCGCCGACTGGGGCCAGCGCTACCCGCTGTTCGGCGCGGGCGCCGCGGCCGGTCTGTACCCCTGCACGGTGTGGGAGGCCGAGCGCACGCCGCTGCCCGAGCGGGACGCGCAGGGCGCCGCGCCGATCCTCGTGGTCGGCAACTCCGGGGACCCGGTCACGCCGCTGCCCGGCGCGGTCGACATGGCCGCGGACCTGGCGTCCGGCGTGCTGCTCACCTGGCAGGGACAGGGCCACACCGCCTACCCCAAGAACGACTGCGTCAACGGGGCGGTCAACGCCTACCTCATCGACCTCACCGTCCCCGCCGAGGGGACGACCTGCCCGTTCTGACGGGGGTTCGTCCTAGGGTGCCCGGATGAGCACCCTCGGGACGGGCCGGTGATGGCGGCGGCGAAGGACGCCGTCGTCCTCCAGGTGGACGGGCGGGAGGTGCGGGTCTCCAGTCCGGAGAAGCCGTACTTCGGTGAGCGCGGGATCCGCAAGATCGACGTGGTCGAGTACTTCGTCAGCGTCGGCGACGGCATCCTCAACGCGCTGCGGGACCGTCCCACGACGCTGGAGCGGTGGCCGGGCGGGGTGTTCGAGGGCGCCCGGATCTCCACCCGCGTGGACAACACCGGCGACGCGTTCTACCAGAAGCGGGTCCCCAAGAACGCCCCCGACTGGGTGCCGACCGCGCACATCACCTTCCCCAGCGGCCGGACGGCGGACGAGATCGCGCCCGACTCGGTCGCCGTCGTCGCCTGGTGCGCCAACCTCGGCACGCTGACGTTCCACCCGTGGCCGGTGTCGAAGACCGACGTCGAGCAGCCCGACCAGATCCGCATCGACCTGGACCCGCAGCCGGGCACCGACTTCTCCGACGCGGTGTGGGTGGCGCCGCACGTGCGCGAGCTGCTGGCCGAGTTCGGCATGCAGGGCTGGCCGAAGACGTCGGGCGGGCGCGGGGTGCACATCTACGTGCCGATCCAGCCGCGGTGGACCTTCCCCGACGTGCGCCGTGCGGTCATCGCGTTCGGCCGGGAGCTGGAACGGCGCATCCCCGACCGCGTGACCATGTCGTGGTGGAAGGAGGAGCGCGGCGAGCAGATCTTCATCGACTACAACCAGATGGCCCGGGACCGCACGATCGCCTCGGCGTACTCCATCCGCCCCAAGCCGCACGCGCCGGTGTCGGCGCCGGTTGACTGGGACGAGCTGCCCGACGTCTCGCCGTTCGACTTCGACGTCCTCACCATGCCGGCCCGGTTCACGGAGGTCGGCGACAAACACGCCGGGCTGGCCGACCACGCGTTCGGCATCGAGCCGCTGCTGGAGCTGGCCGAGCGCCAGGCGCAGGACGACGGCCTCGGCGACCTCCCCTATCCCCCGGACTACCCGAAGATGCCGGGCGAGCCGATGCGGGTCCAGCCCAGCCGCGCCAGGCGTCCCACCAGCGACGACGGGTGATCGGACGCCGGACCACACACACGCCCAGGCCGCTCTTCCCGGACAACCGCGAGCCCGAGCGGGATCCCCCCGTGTCTCTCGAGCGGTTCTGACGACGGGTCCTCTGCCCCCGCGGCCCCTAGGCTGCCGGCATGGCTTCCAAGCGCAAGTCACTCGATGACCTGCGTGAGACCGTCGGTCGCCTGGGCGATCAACTCCCGCGGCCCGGTCTGCGGGGCGTGGACGACCTGGTGAGCGACCTCTTCGGCGGCCGCCCCGGGCCGGCTCGGCCGCTCTCGGCGGTGCAGGCGGAGCTCGATGCGCTCGTCGGACTGGAGACGGTGAAGGAGCAGGTGCAGGCGCTCGTCGCCTTCCTGCAGGTGCAGGCGCGCCGCAAGACGCACGGCCTGCCCGAGGTGGCGACGTCCCAGCACCTCGTGTTCCTCGGGAACCCGGGCACGGGCAAGACCACGGTGGCGCGGCTCCTGGCCGAGATGTACCGGGCGGTCGGCCTGCTGCAGAAGGGCCACCTGGTGGAGGTCGATCGGGCCGCTCTGGTGGGGCAGTACGTCGGTGCGACCGCGATCAAGACCGATCGTGTGATCCGCCGGGCACTCGACGGCGTCCTGTTCATCGACGAGGCCTACTCGCTGGCCCCGGAAGGCGACGGCCGGCTGGACTTCGGGCCCGAGGCAGTCGAGGTCCTGCTCAAGCGCATGGAAGACCACCGCCATCGCCTCGTGGTGATCGTGGCCGGCTATCCCCGGCTGATGGAGTCGTTCCTGCTCTCGAACCCCGGCCTCCGCTCCCGGTTCGCTCGCGAGGTCAGGTTCCCCGACTACTCGACGGACGAACTCGAAGCGATCTTCGCGCTCATCCTGGCTCAGCACGAGTACGCGCTGGAGCCTGGCGCCGAAGCGACGCTCCGCCGCATCCTCGGTGGCCGCCGCCCCGGTGAGGAGTCCGGCAACGCGCGCTTCGCCCGCACCCTGTTCGAGCAGGCGCTCAACCGCCAGGCCCTGCGCCTGACGCGCGACGAGGACCGGAGCGTCGATGCGCTCGACCGTGCCGACGTGACCACGCTCACCGCGGACGACGTCGCCGAGGCTGCTCGCTCGCTGGGCGAAGAGCCGGCGCGTGAACCCGAGCTCTCCCGATGGCAACGCTGGCTCGGGTGACGTCCAGGACGGCTGTGACTCGACCCCGCGCCTCCATCGAGATCGCCCTCGATCAGTCCGACGACGAACTGGAACGCCTCAGTGCACGCTGGTGGTGGCCCACAGCTGTTGGCTGGCCAGGCGGGCGCCTTCGGTCATGGCGGTGAGCTTCGCCCAGGTGATCCTCGGGTCGATGGGGACGAACCCGGCGAAGGTCGCGAACCCGCAGTCGCTGCCGGCGATCACGTTCTCCCGGCCGACGAGGTCGGCGTAGCGCTGCAGCCGTTCGGCGACCAGCTCGGGGTGCTCGATGTAGTTGGTCTTGGAGTCGAGCACCCCGGGAACGAGGAGCTTGCCGTCGGGCAGCTTCACGTCCTCGAAGATCTTCCACTCGTGGGCGTGGCGGGGGTTGGCGGCCTCGAACGAGATGGCCGCCGGTCGGGCGGCCAGGACGAGGTCGATGATGTCGGCCAGCGGGATGTCGGTGTGGTGGGGGCCCTCGTAGTTGCCCCAGCACAGGTGCAGCCGCATCTGCTCCGCCGGGACGTCGCGGGTGGCGTGGTCCAGGGCCTCCAGGCGCTGGGCGACCACCCGGCGGAACTCGTCGAGGGTCTTCTCGGGGCCGATCGCCCAGGCACAGGCCAGGTCGGGGCAGTCCAGCTGGAGGACCAGACCGGCGGCGGCGATCGCGTCGTACTCCTCCTTCATGGCATCGGCCAGCGCCGCGAGGTAGTCCTCGGTGCTGGGGTAGTGCCGGTTGGGCATGAACATCTCGATGACGCCGGGCGACGCCGCGGACATGAAGACCTCCGGGGCCCCACTGGCCGCCGCCTGCAGGTTGGCGATGTCGGTCTGGACCTTCGTCCCGTCGACGTAGGCGACCGGACCGTTGCAGCTGGGGTTGGCCATCACGGCCGCCAGGTCGGGATTCCCGAACGTGCGCTGGGCGAACTCGGGGAAGACGTCGAAGCCGCGCATGTCCAGCGGCACGGGCTCCCCCTCGAATCCCGACAGCCGCTCGGTCACGTAGGTGGCGTAGCTGGGCTTGCTGACCTCCCCGTCGTTGATGCTGTCGACGCGGGCTTCGAGCTGCCGGCGCACGGTGGTCTGCACCGCGGCCCGCACCGCCTCGGGGTCGTGGCGGTCGAGCCCGTCCGGCCGGGGCAGGCTGCCGGTGTGGGTGGTCAGGATCCGCTCGGTGCTGGTCCGCATGTCGCGACGCTAGGGGCGCCGCCGGCCGGCCCGGAATGCACAGTTGGCCGCATTCGGGACCGGCACAGTCGGGCTCGGCTCCCCCATCGGCCGAACTGTGCCCGGTACAGTCCGCCGGGTGAGCGTCGCGGGGACAGCTCCGCTCTACGAGCAGATCGCCGCCGGCCTCGAGGCCTCCATCCGGTCCGGGGTCCACCAGCCCGGCGATCGCATCCCGTCGGTGCGCAAGCTGCGGCAGCAGCACCAGGTCAGCGTGGCCACAGCCCTCGCGGCGCTGCGGGTGCTCGAGGATCGGGGACTGGTGCAGGCCCGCCCACAGTCGGGTCACTACGTGCGCGCCCCCGGCCCGCCGCAGTTGCGCGAGCCGGAACCCTCCACTCCCCCGGGCGTCGCCGGCCGCGTCGACGCCTCCCTCGCGGTCACGCTCAACCTCGGCATCGGCAATCCGCACGAGCCCACCCTGGGCGCCGCCGTCCAGGGCATCGAGCTCGTGCCCGTCGATGCGCTGAACCGGCTGCTGGGCCAGGCGCTCCGGTACCAGCCGTCGGCCTGCCACTCCTACGACGCCCCGCCGGGCACCCCGGCCCTGCGCCGGACCGTCGCCCGCCGAGGGCTGGACGCCGGCATCGCGGCGACCCCGGACGATGTCGTCATCACCAGCGGCGCGAAGGAAGCCGTCTACCTGTCCATCCGGGCGGTGACCCGACCCGGTGACACCGTGGCCATCGAGTCACCCACCTACTACGCGCTGCTCGAGGTCCTCGCCTCCCTCGGCCTGCGCGCCGTGGAGGTGGCCAGCCACCCCCGCACCGGCATCGACCTGGACCAGCTCGCCGGCGTGCTGCGTACCGAGCGGATCGCCGCCGTCGCCCTGGTCCCCACCTTCTCCAACCCCACCGGCTCCTGCATGCCCGACGAGGCCAAGGCCCGACTGGTCCACCTGCTCGAGACCCACGACGTCCCACTGGTCGAGGACGACGTCTACGGCGACCTGGCCTTCTCCGGATCCCGCCCCCGGGCGGTCAAGGCCTTCGACCGCCGCGGCCTGGTGCTCTACTGCGGCTCGTACAGCAAGACCCTCTCTCCCGGCCTCCGGGTCGGCTGGGCCATCCCCGGCCGCTACCGCGACCAGCTGCAGCTGCTCAAACTGGTCGTCAACCAGGCCACGGCGCCCGCTCCCCAGCTGGCCGTCGCGGCCTTCGTCGACGGCGGGGGCTTCGACCGGCACCTCCGTCGGGTCCGCCGCATGTACCGCGAGCAGATGGACTCCACCATCCGTGCGGTCACCCGCTACTTCCCACCCGATACGCGCGCCACCCGCCCCGACGGCGGGCACGTCCTCTGGTTGCAGCTCCCCGATGGTGTCGATGCCGTGGAGCTCCACCGGGTGGCCGCGGCCGACGGCGTCCGCATCGCCCCCGGCCCGATGTTCTCCCCCAGCGGCAGCTACCGGGACTTCGTGCGCCTCAACACCGGCTTCCCCTGGCAGCCCACCACCGAACGCCAGCTCGAGCACCTCGGGCAGCTCGTCACAGCCCGCCGAGGAGCCGGCGCGCAGACCCCTCACCCGTGAGCTCCAGCGAGTACTGAGGGACGCCGCCGCAGCCACCACTGCGATGAACCCCGGCCGATCCTCTGGCCTGGAGGCGGCACCGGCCGTTGGCCCGCAGTCCCCTCCGAGGGGTTCGCCGCGTTCACGCCGCGCCCCTGCGAGGTTCCTCGGTGCCGGGGACCGCCGCCTGGACAGGGACTGCGGAACAAGGCCGCTGTCCGGACGTGCCCCGGCATGGTTCAGAAGGTGAGGACCGGCTTGATCGTCGTCCCCGACGTCATGTCCTCGACGGCGGTGTTGATGTCCTCGAACTCGTAGTGCCCGATGAGCTTGCCGATCGGCAGGCGGCCGCCGGCCACGAGGTCGACCAGCACCGGGATGAGCGTCTCGGTCTCGCTGTCGCCCAGGGTGAGGCCGACCACGTTGCGGCCCGGGAGCATGAAGTTCACGTCCACCGCGGCCGTGCTGCCGAACGCCGGCGCGCCCACCATCACCGCCGTGCCGCGCACGGCGAGGCTGCGCACCGCGGCCTCCAGCACCTCGACGTTGCCCGTGGTCTCCACGACGCCGTCCACCCCGTGCCCACCGGTGAGCTCGGCGACCGCCGCCTCCAGGTCCGCGGTGGAGGTGTCGATGGTGTCGGTGGCGCCGACCTCACCGGCCAGCTCCAGCCGCGCGGGCACCCGGTCCACGGCGATGATCTGCAGGGCCGGGGTCAGGGCCGCCGCCATCACCGCCGAGAGCCCGACCGCTCCCGCACCGGTGACCAGCAGACGAGCGCCGGGGCGCGGGTCCAGCACGTTCCACACCGCGCCCGCACCGGTCTGCACCCCGCAGCCGAGCGGGGCCAGCAGCTCCAGCGGCGCATCCGCGGCGACCTCGACCAGGCTCCGCTCGTCGACGATGGCCTGGCGGGCGAAGCTGGACTGGCCGAAGAAGTGGCCGCCGAGGTCGGCGCCGTCCCGGCGGACCGGGCTGGTCCCGTCGAGCCGGGCGCCACCGATGAGGTTCAGCGGCACCCACGTGGTGCAGTACGCCGGGTGCCCGTCGCGGCAGTGCACGCACCGCCCGCAGGAGGTGAAGGACAGCAGCACGTTGTCCCCGACGGCGACACGGTCCACGCCGGGCCCGACGGCCTCGACGACGCCGGCACCCTCGTGTCCCAGGACGCCGGGCAGCGGGAAGGGCAGCGCGCCGGAGGCGACCGTGAGGTCGGTGTGGCAGACGCCGGCAGCGACGACCCGGACGCGGACCTCGCCGGCCTGCGGCTCGGACAGCTCCACGTCGGACAGCGTGAACCCGGCCCCGCCGCTCTCGACGACGGCAGCAGTGGTGGTGGTGGTCATGGCAGTGCTCCTCAGGACAGGTGGCCGGTCGGGCCAGGGCTGGGACGGCGCGACGGACCGCGCTGGACGTACGCGCACCAGGGGCCGAGCGGCCTCGGTGGGCGGGCGACTGCCGCCCACCGAGGCGCTGCCGGTCAGAGCGCCTGGTCGCGGTACTTCCGACCCCAGATCCCGGACTTGCCGGGAGCCATGATGGAGTTCGGATCGAGGGCGTCCTTGATCGTCTCGTGGAACTCCCGCAGAGCCTCGCCGCCCCAGTTGTAGGTCGCCATGACCTGGTCCATCAGGGCGTTGTGCGTGCGGTACTCGCCGTAACCCTCGGCGGCCGCCTCGTCGATGAGCACCCGGGCCAGATCGAGGGTCTCCTGCCGCGCCTGCGGGTCGGCCGTGTCGAAGAGGAACAACCCGATGTGGTGCATCTCCCGCAGACCGACGACGAACTGGGCGGCGTAGTCCTTGCGGTACTCGTCGGCCCGTCGGCGGACCATGAGGGACTGCTTGAGCGCGTCGGCACCCTCGGGGGCCGAGACCGGCGAGAAGCCGATGTGCCCGCCGTTGGGCACGAACTCCATCAGCTTCATCTCGTCCAGCGACGGGATGCCGTTGTTGATCCGGTGGCGGTCGTGCAGGACGTGCGCGCCGCGGTCAGTGGCCTCGTCCCGGTCCTCGTGGGTGAAGAACTGCGAGCCGGGCACCGACAGGAAGGCCTCTCTGATCATGCCGAGGTACATGTCGATGACGGGCGGAGGTCCGTAGACGGTGCCGTAGAGGTTCCAGTAGCCCAGGCCCAGAGTGCTCTTCATCTTCTCGATGGCCTCCGGCGGGAGCGGACCGTCGCCCTCGTACCACTCGGTGCGCTTCGAGACGACCCCCGCGTCCAGGACGATGTTGCGCAGCGTCGGCGCGCTCTGCAGCGGGGCCATGTTGATCCGCAACGGCAGCATGATGTCGACGACCTGCTCGAGATCCTCCTCCCTGTCGAAGGTGATCACGAACGTCGTCGAGGACGGCGGGCGCTGCATCAGCGCGATCCCCATCTTGGTGACGATGCCCAGGTTGGACTGGGTGAACATCCCGTCCGGGAACGGCCCGAACCCATAGGGGAACAGCTGCCAGGAGTTGCTGCCGGGGACCGCACCCATACCGGTGCGCATCACGTCTCCCGTGGGCAGCACGACCTCCATGCCGGTCTGCCACATCAGGTGGTCGCCGTACGGGGTGTAGCCGACGCCGCGGTCCAGGGTGTTGCCGACGACCGATCCCCAGCCCAGGTCAGGGCAGTCCAGCATCAGGCTGGGGGCGTTCGCCTGCAGGTGGTCGTAGAGGTCGAAGTAGGAGACGCCGGGCTCCAGCAGGGCGTAGCCGAGCTTCTCGTTCACCTCGAGGATGCGGTTCATCCGCTGCCCGGTGTCGACGACCACGGCGCCGGACAGCCGGGGCTGGCCGCCGCCGTACCCGTTGTTCTTCCCGGTCGAGATCGGCGACAGCGGGATGCCGTACTCGTTGGCGATCCGGACGATCTCCTGCACCTGCTCGGTGGTCTCCGGGACGACCGCAGCCGAGGCGCCGGCGGCCGGCTCACCACCGACCGGGTACGGGTCGCGGTAGCGGGCCAGGTCGCCATCGTCCGTGACGACGTACTTCTCGCCGACGACCTCTCGGAAGCGGGCGGTCGCCGCGTCGAACTCGGACTCGGACAAGCCGGGCGGCAGGAGACGGGCCACGGGGACTCCTTCGTCGTGCGGATGGTGTGGGCGTCGCACAGACCTGGCTGTGGATCGCCGGCGCCGACCCGGAGGACGCGCATCCCCTTGGGTCATCAGCGCCCCTGTAGGAGACTTCGTTGTGTCCGGGGACACAACGAAGTCCCGGGAACTGGTCGCAAACCGGCCGGACGATGTCGCTCCGTGGACCTCCGGGGAGGAGGACGCACCGGACGTGCGAGCACAACCACGGCCCGGCGCTCGGTGCTGCCCCGACGTCTCGATCCTGAGCAGGGACCCGGACGAGGCCCGCGAGGTGGGCTCCCGGGTCTACCACCCACACCGTGTCACCGTCCTGGGTGACGCCGCGCGGTTCGCCATGTCGCTCGAAGCCGCGTCGTTCGGACCACTGACCGTGGGCTGGCTGACCTACGACACGGAGGTCCGCATCGAGGGCTTCCACCAGGGCCACTACCAGGTCAACGTGCCCACCACGGCGTCGATGGTCGCCCGCTGCGGGCCCCGGGAGGCGACAGTGAGTCCGGGGACGGCGACGGTCTACCGCCCCGACCGTGCCGCCGCGTTCACGAGCTGGAGCTCCCCGGCGCCGGTGCTGGCCCTCCGGATCCCGCAACCGACCCTGGACCAGGCGCTGGAACAGCTGCTCGACCGGCCGCTGCGCGCATCGGTCGACTTCGAGCTGGCCATGGACGTCTCCACCGGGCGTGGCGAACAGTGGCTCGCCCTCGTCCGGGCGCTGGCCCACTGCATCGCTGACCGGGACTCGCTGCTCCGGCAGCCATCCGTAGCGGCTCCGTACGTGCACAGCATCCTGACCGGGCTCCTGTACGCCGCTGGGCACGACCACCTCGACGAGCTGGCCGCGCCGGCGGCCGGCGTCGGCGCGACCACGGTGCGGCGGGCCCGCGCCTTCATCGAAGAGCACGCCGCCGACCCGATCACCGTCGTCGACGTGGCTCGCGCCGCCGGGGTCGGCGTCCGCGGCCTGCAGCACGGCTTCTCCCGCGCCCTGGGCATGTCCCCGACCGAGTACCTCCGCCAGGTGCGCCTCCGGCACGTGCACCGCGAGCTGCTCGGAGCCGATCCAGCGAGGACGACCGTCGCGCAGATCGCGGCACGATGGGGTTTCCTCCACCACGGACGCTTCGCCGCCCAGTACCGCGAACGCCATGGCGCCTCCCCCGGTGAGACCCTCCGCCGGCGGACCTGAGCGCTGCCCGGCACGCGGAGCTCACCGCTGCGCCGTCCGTGGCTGTGCGTCGGTTGTGGCCTGAACGCCCGAGACGTAGCCTCCCGATGTGACCGGGCGACTCATTTCGTGCGGGCCCGCCGGCGTCTGACTCTCGAGCCGACGGGTCCGTGGCCCCGTGTCGAGAGCAGTCCCGGAACACCAGAGCCACTCGGGCTCGGAGGAACCATGCTCCCCCGTCACAGTCACAGCAAGAACACCGCCAAGCTCTCGGTCACCGTCACGGACCTCTCCGGCGTCCAGCGAGTGCTCACCATGCTGACCGGACGCAACTACGCGCTGACCTACTTCGCGGCCGACGAAGCAACTGCAGGACGCTGGAGGACGACCCTCGACGTGATCCTCGGGGCTGACCAGCTGGACCTGTTGGAGGCTCGTCTGCACCGGGTCCCCAGCGTGCTCGACGTGGAGATGCGCTCCAGTCCCGAGCTGGCCGCCACCGCTTGATCGGACGGACCGATCGACGCGCCAGTCGTCCTGCCAGCGACGACGGGTGATCCGGGCCGCGCGGACGCCGGTGGATCGCCGAGCAGGTCAGTCGTCGTCCCAGTCGCCGTGCCGGTCGTGGTCCCAGTGCTCGTGCCAGCCATCACCACCGCCACCGCCGCCGCTGCCACCGCTGTCGGACATCGCCACCCCACTCAGCGCGCCGAGGAGGACGAGGAAGAGGGAGGCCACGACGAGCACGACCGCCACCCGCGCCGTCCTCAACCGGCCGGTGGCGGCGGTGGTCAGGGAGGCCCGCACCTGCTCGACCGCCAGCGTCCCGAGTGACCGCCAACCCGGCGCCGTGCGCTCAGCCGGCGCCGGCGGGAGGTCCTCGGCCAGGGGGTCGAGGTCGGTCCGGTGGACGGCGGCGAAGGCGTCGGCCATCCGCTCGCTGCCCTCGTCCGGCGTGAGCAGGCCGCGGGCCACCGCGTCCTGCAGGTGCTTCACGACGGCCAGCCGGTCGGCGTCCGATGCCCGCATCCGCGGCGCGGACGTGGTCCCGCTGTCCAGATCGATCAGGGGCGGCATGGCTGCTCCTCCCAGAGTGACGCGCAGAGGACCACAGCCTGCACCCGCCCCCCGGGGACCGGGCAGGTTCCGACGCGCGCGGTTCCGCAACCACACGAGGCGCCTCCCGTGGAGACCCTCCTGCGCCGGGACGCCTCCCGCGTCAGCCGCACCAGATCGGCCGACAGCACCTGCACCACGTCGCCGCCCGCCGGTCACGCACCTCGGCTCGGGAGCCGATCACCAGTTGGCCGGCGGATCACTGGCCGGGAAGGACTGGAGCCCCCATTCCTCGACGACGTCCGTCACCGGACTCCCCTGCCCACCGGTGCGGGACCCCGAGTGATCCGTCTCTACGGCTTGCCCGATCTCCGGCACGGCCGTTCTGACGAGAGTGGCCTGCACGTCGTCTCCTCCCCTTCCTCCGGATGTGCTCCCCTCGAGCATGCCGCCGGGGAGGCGTCCCGCCCACGCCTCCCACCGGCCAACCGGCGGCCGCTCGGGCTGCCGACGCTCGGCAAGTCGCGGCCGTCGCGCCGATGGCCGCGCACCCGGACGGCGGCGCACTCCCTGCTGCGCGGCGCCCCCGCCCCAGGGTGCTCGACGGCGCCGAGGTGGCCGTGGTGGCCCGCACCATGGTGGGCGCCGGCGTCGACGCGGTCCCCGTGGTCGACCGGGACGGTCGGCTCTTCGGCCTGGTCACGCTGTGGCACTCGGCGGAAATGGCCGCGGCCGCGCCTCCGGACGAGGGGCGATCCCGACCCCGTCGCCGCGGCGTCGGAGTGGGGCTGGCGTCCGCCGTCCAGCGGCGCGTCGACCCGGTGGAGGATCGCCCCGAGCGGGTCACGGTTCGGCGGGCAGCGGCTTCGCGGGCCACTCGAGCAACTGCGCGCCCAGGACGGCCGCGTGCAGTGAGAACCGCTGGTCGGGCCGCGAGACGCGGTAGCCGGTGAGCTGGGCGACCCGGGCCAGGCGGTAGGTGACCGTGCGCACCGAGACGTGCAGCCGGCGGGCGGCCTCGGTCGCGACCTCGCCGGCGTTGAAGTACTCCCGCAGGGTCTCCAGCAGCACCTCCGCGCCGCCGCGCACCTGGTCCAGGGGCGTGAGCACGTCACGGACGAGGTCGACCATGGCCGCCTGGTCGCGGCCGAGCACCCGGTGGACGAGCAGGTCCCGGGCGTGCACCACGTCGGCGTCCAGGCCGAGCCGGTCGGCGAAGGTCAGCGCCTCCAGTGCCTCCTCGTAGGAGCGGGCGACGCCGTAGGCGCCGGGGAAGGCGCGTCCGGCGGCGATACGCCAGCGGCCCGGGAGCTGCCGACGGTGCAGGTCCTCCTGGATCGCCGCGCCCACGTCGCCGCCTCTCGGCCGGGCGAGCGCCGGGACCGAGCCACCCGGGACGACGACGACCACGCGGCCGTCCTTCGTGGCGACCAGCACCTCCCGGTCGCCGAACCGCTCGACCACCGCGCGCTCCAGCGCGATCGCCACCCGGTCCACCGGGCCGTCGTCCTCGCGCGGGGCCACCAGCGCGACCTGGTGCGACTTGCCCAGGTCGATGCCGAACGGCTCGGCCCGCTCCACCATCCGCGAGACGTCGGCGTCCCCGCGCAGCAGGTCGTCGACGAACTCGACGCGCAGCGCCTCCTCCTGCCGGATCATCGCGCGGCGCTCCGCCTGGTGGCCGTCGACGAGCACGCCGATCGCGTCGTCGAGCACCCGCAGAACCGCCTCGGCGGCCCGGCGGACCTTCTCCGGATCGGACGAGCGGACGACGACCGGCAACTGCCGCCACAGCCGCCAGGCCGCGGACAGGTACAGGTCGACGGCGCGGCGCGCGCTGACGTCCCGGGCGGCCGCGCGCCGGCCCAGTTCCCGGACCGCGTCGAGCTCGAAGGAGTCGGGACGGCGGCTGTTGATGGCGGCGTCTGCGAGCAGCGGCAGGTAGCCGCCGAGCAGGTCCGCCGGCGCCTCGACGGCGGCCGCAGCCGAGGCCCCGACCGTCTCCAGCCAGTCGTCGAGGGCCGAGTCGGGGTCGGGCGGGCCGGGGCGGTCCTGGCTGCGGGCCACGGCCCCTCCTCCTGGTCACTGCCGGAGATCGGCAAGGACATCGTGCCTCCCTCCGACCGCCCCGGCCCCCACGCGGCCGGGGTCAGCGCAGCGGGTCGAAGGGCGCCAGCTCCGGCGGCGTCTCCCCCTTGAGCACGGTCTGGGCCATGAGCTGTCCCGTGATCGGGCCGAGGGCGACACCCCACATGCCGTGCCCGCCGGCGACGAACACCCGCGGTGCGGCGGTGCGCCCGAGCAGCGGCAACCCATCGGGGGTGCACGGCCGGGAGCCGACCCACTCGTTGCGCCGGTCGTCGAGGTCGACCCCGGCCAGGAAGGGGCGGACGGCGTCGACGATCGCGGCGACGCGGCGCGGGTCGCGCGGGTCGCCCGGGCGGCGGAACTCCATCATCCCGGCCACCCGCAGCCGCTGGCCCAACGGCGTGAGCGCCACCCGCTGGGTCGGGAAGTACAGCGGGCCGCGGGGCATCCGCTCGACGGGCACGCTGAAGCTGTAGCCCCGACCGGCCTGCACCGGGTACCGCACGCCGAACGGTCGAGCCAGCGAACCGAGGTCGGCGCCGGTGGCCAGCACCACGGCGTCGTGCTGCAGCCGCTCGCCGGCGGCGGTGACGACGGTGATCCCCCCGGCGCGGTGCTGCAGGTCCACGACGTCCGCGCCCTGGACGACGACGCCGCCGCGGGCCTGCACCGCGAAGGCGAGGCCGGTGACGAACTCCGGCGGGTGCAGGTACCGCTGGCCGTAGATCTGCACCGCCGCGCCGACGCGGTCGGTGAGCGCCGGCTCGAGGGCGCGGGCCCGCCAGCCGGTGATCGGGTGGCCGCTGACCTCCTGGCCGGCGTCGCGGATGTGCTCGAGCTCGGCGCACAGCCGCTCGGCCTCTCGTTCGGTCCTGAAGCAGGCGAGGAACGTCTCCGCCCGGTGCGTCGGGGCCAGCACGCCGCCGGCGGCCAGCGCGTCGAACGCCCCCAGCGCCCGCTCGTTCAACGGCACGTAGGCGGCCATCCCCCGCCGCCACGCCCGCGTCGTGCTGTGCGCGACGAAGCCGGCGAGGAAGCGGGCCAGCGTGGCGTCGGCGCGCGGCGGCAGGTACACCGGCGAGGGGGGGCTGAACACCGCGCGCAGCCCGTAGCGCAGCACCGCCGGCTCCGGCAGCGGTGCGGTCAACGCCGGGGTGAGCCAGCCGGCGTTGCCCCAGGAGGCGCCGGCGGCGATCCGGTCGCGGTCGTAGACCGTCACCTCCACGCCGGCCTCCTGGAGGAACCAGGCGCAGGACAGGCCGACCATGCCGGCGCCGATCACGGCCACGCGCTCGGGGCTACCGGCGACGGACACCGGCCCCTCGTCCGAGAACCCCTCGACGGACATGTCCGCTCCTCCTGACCGGTCGAGGGCTCAGCGCGCCGAGGCCTGGCAGGCCACGCAGCCGGCCGCGAACGGACGGAGCTCCAGCCGCTCGGTGGGGATGGCCACCCGGCAGTGGACGCACGAGCCGTACGTGCCCTCGGCGATGCGGTGCCGGGCCGCATCGATCTCCTCGATGGTCAGCGCCAGGCTGGCGGCCCGGCTCACGGCGACCGGATCGGGCATCGCGGTGGCCGCCTCGGCCAGGGCGAGCTCGTGCTGCCGGACGCAGTCGGCGCGCTGCTCGTCGAGCAGGACCCGGAACGCCTCCCATCGGGCCGCGGGGGCCGGAGCGGTCGTCGTCCGGGGTGAGAGAACGGTGGACACGGGTGTTCGCCTCCATGAGGAGAAGGCGCGCCGACCCCAGGGGTCGACGCGCGGGAGTGGATCGATCGAGGCTGCGAAGTCGGAACCCGACCATCCCGCCCCCCGGACGCCGGGAACAGGGCGTTCACCGGCGAACCCGGGGCCCCTCCGGTTGCCGACGACCGGCAACGACTCCCGACGGGCCTGCGTGCGGCGCTGAACGCCCGGGGCCCGGTCCTGTGGCGCTGCTGCGGCCCGACGAGCGCGCAGTTACCGGCCGCCCCTCCGCCTAGCGGCTGTCGTGGCTGGGCACAGGTACGCGGGTGACCAGCCGACCTGGCCCGCTGCCCCCGCTGCGGATGGCGGCGGTCTACCGGTTCCGCGAGAGTCTGTTCTTCCTCTCGGCGATCATCGTGGTCGCCGGCGCCGCCCTGGCTGAGGGCGGCCTGCGTCGCAGGTGGCCGGCTGACATCCTGATCGAGTCGCCACCTGACAGGAGACCGACATGACCAGCGGTTTCAACTTCCCGAAGCCGGAGTTCGACATCGAGGCGACCGTCGACCGTGCGATGGCCTTGATCAACAGGACCCTCCAGCCCTCGCTCGAGGACGCGCAGAAGGCCGTCGACAAGGTCCGTGCGGCCAGGCCGCTGGTCGCGCCAGGAGACCTGATGGACCAGGTGACGCGCGGGAACCGGATGCGGGCGGCTCGGGCCGTCTCGTTCTCCCTGCCCTCGATCCTCCCGGGCGTCGGAACGGCGATCTCGGCTGCCGCGCTCCCGGTCGCGTTGAGGGAGGTCCTGAAGGAGGCGGTGAGCGCGACGATCAAGGTCGGCCTGCTGTTCGACAGGGACCTCACCGACCCCGAACTGACCCGCGTCGCCGTCCTGCTGGTCCTCACCGAGGGAGCGGTCAAGCTGGACAAGACCGGGAGGATCCGTCCGGACGCGATCCTCGGACGCCACGCCTCGCTGCTGGGCACGCCGGCCTCGTACGAGGCCCTGGCCGCCCTGACCCCGGAGGAGCGGCAGGAGGTCGCCGCCTCGCAGTCGGAGATCCTCCGAGCCTGGGCACTGGCGGTCGGCCCGCCACTCCTGGCCGGGCTGTTGCCCTTCGGCCTGGGGCCGATGGCCGCCGCGAACTACATGCAGTACGTCCTGAAGGGCACGATCACGTCCGCCGGCAGGGCCTTCGGACCCGCCGGACCCGGCGGACCCGGCGGACCCGTGCCGGGGACGCTCGACGAGATCCCCGAGCGGGAGATCCGGCAGGACGACCCCGGGTCCTGAGCCGGCACGTCAGCTCCCGGATTCCGCTCGGCGAAGATGCCGGGCGAGCCGATGCGGGTCCAGTTGAGCCGCGCCACGGTCGAGCCTCCCTGCCAGGGCATCCGCTGCTCACCCGTGGCAGGGGAGGCAGCCGGCACGGCGGCCTCCGTACGGTCCTCGACCAGTGCACTCGCCTCACCGCGTGGAGGACCAGCCGTGACCGCGATCCCTGGAGCTCCCCGGCCGGTGCGGCCGACGTCCGGGGGCGCACGCCGCGATCGTGCCGATGACACCCCGAGAGCTCGCGGTGCTCCGCGACCTGCCCGCACAGCTGACGCTCGCGGAGATCGCGGCCCGCCACCAGGTCTCGGTCAACACGGTGAAGACGCACGTGCGGTCGATCTACCAGAAGCTCGGAGCCTCCAACCGCCGCGCCGCCATCGCGACCGCTCGGCGTCGCGGCCTCCTCTGAACGCATCACGGGCACCCGCCCCGAGGCCCCGTCCGATCGGTCAGACGCCGCGCTCTCCGCGGGACGGCGCGTCGGGCGAGCTCGGCAGCTCGTCGGTCACGGCGACCGGGCCAGGGGGCTCCGTGGCCGGTGACACCGGGACGCCGGGAGTGACGTCCTCCTCGACCACCACGGTCTCGGTGACCGTCACCGGGGGCGGGACGACGGCTGCGTCCTCGGCCCGCTGGTCGTCCTGCGACGACCTCGTGACCGCTGCGGCCGCGGCGGCGACCCCGGCCGCGGCGGCCACCGCGCCGGCGGCGACGGCCTTGCCCGAGATCCCGGCCTTGCCCTTGTCACCGTGGGAGCCGTAGGCGGCCTCCGCACCGGGGGTGCCGACGTCGAGGTTCTCGTTGATCGAGCCGCGCCAGGCCCCGCTCTCGTAGCCCTCGCTCTCGACGAGCGCCTTGAACCGCTCGAGGTCGGACTTCACCTGCCGCTCCACGAGACCGAGCTTGTCGCCGGCCTGCTCCACCAGCCCCTCGGGCTCGTACTCCAGCGTCAGGTAGACGATGGTCGACCCGGCGCCGGCCGGCTCGAACCGCACCGCGCCGGCGTTGGTCGCCCCACTGGTGGCCGCCCAGGCGATCTTCTGGTCGGGTACCTGCTCGAGGATGGCGGCGTCCCACTCGCGCCGGACCGCGGCGATCTGGGCCACCCAGTGCAGTCGTCGGTCGTCGAGCTGGCGGACCTCGTGCACGCCACCCATGAAGTGGGGGAAGTCCTCGAACTGGGTCCACTGGTTGTAGGCCGTGCTCAAGGGCACATCGACCTGGATCGACTTCTCCACCTTGGTCGTCATGGGGTCTCCCTCGTCGACGGGATCGGGGGCACGGCCAGGTACCCCGGGCCCGGGCGAATCACCCGTGGCGACTCCCGACGGCTCGGTGCGCCTCACGGGGTTCCTCGTGCAGGCGCTCGTCGATGGCGCGGCTCTCCCACCCAGGCTCGCACGCACCCGGGGGCTTGCCGCAAGCCCCCGGTCGTGCTGGAGAGTGCCCGGCCGGAGCGACGATCCGGGGGGAGACAGAGCGGTGGACTGGGACGTGACCGTGGTCGGTGGTGGGCCCACCGGCGTGATGCTGGCCAGCGAGGTGCGGCAGCACGGCGTGCGCGTGCTCGTGCTGGAGAGGGACGCCGAGCCGACCCGGGTGGTCCGCGCGCTCGGGCTGCACGCTCGCAGCATCGAGCTGCTGGACCAGCGCGGCCTGCTGGACCGGTTCCTCGCGGTCGGCACGCAGTACCCGCTCGGCGGCTCCTTCGCCGGCATCAGCAAGCCGGCGCCGGCCCGGTTGGACACCGCGCACCCGTACGTCCTGGGCATCCCCCAGCCCACCACCGAGCGCCTCCTCACCGAGCACGCCACGGAGCTGGGCGTCGAGATCCGGCGCGGCCGCGACGTGGTCGGGCTGAGCCAGGACGACTCCGGGGTCACCGTCGACCTCGCGGACGGCACGCGGCTGCGCTCGCGCTACCTCGTCGGCTGCGACGGGGGCCGCAGCACCGTGCGCAAGCTGCTCGGTGTCGGCTTCCCCGGCGAGCCGGCCCGGCGCGAGTGGCTGTCGGGCGAGGTGGAGCTGACCGCGTCGCCGGAGGAGGTGGCCGCCGTCGTCACCGCGGTCCGCGAGACCCAGAAGGGGTTCGGTGTCGGGCCGTCCGGGGCGGGGCTGTACCGCGTCGTCGTGCCCGCCGAGGGAGTGGCCGAGGACCGCTCGGTTCCCCCGACCCTCGAGGAGGTCAGGCAGCGACTGAGGGTGGTCGCGGGCACGGACTTCGGCGTCCACTCGCCGCGCTGGCTCTCCCGGTTCGGCGACGCCACCCGGCAGGCCGAGCGGTACCGGACCGGCCGCGTGCTGCTGGCCGGCGACGCCGCCCACGTCCACCCGCCGACCGGGGGCCAGGGCCTCAACCTCGGGCTCCAGGACGCGGTCAACCTGGGCTGGAAGCTGGCCGCCGAGGTCAACGGCTGGGCGCCGGAGGGGCTGCTGGACAGCTACTCCACCGAACGGCACCCGGTGGCCGCCGACGTGTTGAACACCACCCGGGCGCAGGCCGAGCTCCTGTCCACCGAGCCCGGTCCCCAGGCGGTGCGCCGGCTGATCGCGGACCTGATGGACCTCGACGAGGTCAACCGGTACCTGGTCGAGAAGGTCACCGCGATCGGCGTCCGGTACGACGTCGGCGAGGGACACCGGCTCCTCGGCCGGCGCCTCCGCGACCTGGCACTGACGCGCGGACGCCTCTACGCGCTGATGCACCGCGGGCGCGGACTCCTGCTGGACCAGACCGGCCGGCTCTCGGTGGCCGGCTGGGCCGACCGGGTGGACTCCGTCGTCGACGTCAGCGAGGAGCTGGACGTGCCGGCGGCGCTGCTCCGGCCCGACGGTCACGTGGCGTGGGTCGGGGACGACCAGCGGGACCTGCTCGGCCACCTGCCTCGGTGGTTCGGCGCTGCCGCCGGTTGACCGTCGCCGGCGCCGACCGAGCCCCTGGCGCCGCATTGCTGCCACACACCGCAACCGGTCCGCCAGACCGCCGCTCTCGGGAAGACCCCCTCGTCCAGCCGGTTGCGTGGGAGAGGGCACCAGAACCGGGAGGCCTCGATGGCACATCCACTCGTGCGTTCCCGTCGCATCGGGATTCCCGTGACTCGCCGTCTTCCGAAGCAGCGACGCGGACCTGCACCGGGCCCGTTCCGATGATCGTCGGCGCCATCCTCGTCTGCGAGGTGCTCTTCTGGCTGTTCCTGGCGGCCGGGTTGGCGGCTCGGTACCTGCTGCGTCGCCCCCGCCTGGGTCTGGTCCTGCTGCTGGGATCGCCGGCAGCCGACCTCGCGCTGCTCGCGCTGACTGCGGTGGACCTGCGCCGGGGCGGTGTGCCCACCCAGGCCCACGCCCTCGCGGCCGTCTACCTCGGCTTCACGGTCGGCTTCGGGCACAGCGTCGTGCACTGGGCCGACCAGCACGTGGCGCACCGTCTCGCCGGCGGACCCCCGGTGACCAGACCACGCCGCCTCGGGCGCCGACGTGCTGAGCACGAGTGGCGCGAGTTCGGCAAGGCCGCGGTGGCGTGGGCCGTCTGCACCGGGCTGCTGCTCGGCATGACCCTGCTGGCGCACGACCTGGACCGAGCCCGGGTCCTCCTCGGCTACGCCGGGATGTCCACGGTGGTCCTCGCGATCTGGTTCCTCACCGGACCGGTGCCGGCCAGCGTTCGCGCCCGCTCCGGCCACGCGGCCGACGGGTCCGACGACGAGGCCCGCGACGAGGTCGGCACCCGACCGTGACCCCTCTGACCCACCCTCCTGGGAGGACAGCGATGACACAGCGATCCGCTCAACACGAGCGGACGAGCCGGTGGGCCCCGTGGTGGGTCTACCTCGTCCTCATCCTCGCCGCCAACTACCTCCGCCAGCTGGCGCTCCCGTTCGGCACGCTGCCCGAGTGGGGCGACGTCCTCCTCGCGGTGGGCATCGCCGCCGTTCTCTTCGTCGCCGTCACCGCCGTGCACCGGGCCACCCGGAGGCAGTAGCTCCGTGGCGAGCACCAGCCGGGGGCACGGCCGCGGCGAGGTGCGGCTGAGCCGGGTCGAGCCCTGACGGACGGGCCCGAGCCGCTAGGGTCAGAGCAGCGTCGCGTGTCGGTGGCAGACCGTGCCAGGCATGGAGGCGTCGGATCGAAGGAGGACGACGTTGCTCTCGTCGCCCCTCCCGTCCTCGCGTGACTGAGCGCGAGACGACCAGGCTGGTCGCCTGGAGCGCAGAGCTGCGCCGGGTGCACGAGCGCCTGAGAGCGGCTCTGCGGCTCACCCGGAGCTCTCTCGAGGACGGCGTACCCGGGGAGACGGCCGCCCGCGACCTGTTGCTCTACTGCCGGGGGTTCTGTGCCGCCCTCGACCGACACCACCGCGGCGAGGACCGGACCCTGTTCCCGGCCATCGCGGCTGCCCATCCCGAGCTGGGTCCGGTGCTGCGGTCGCTTGGGCAGGACCACTCGATGATCGCGTACCTCCTCGAGGGCTTGCGGACGGCGACGGAGCGCGGTGCGCCCGTGCCGGAGCTGGAGCAGCACCTGGAGGGGATCGCCGCCGTGATGGAGAACCACTTCCGCTACGAGGAGCGCCAGCTGCTCGCGGTGCTCGAGACCCTGGAGCTGGACGCCGGGACGAGCGAGGTGCTGGGACCGCTGTGACGACGACACCGACCCCGAGGCGCCACATCGAGCACGACGGCGTCGAGCTCCACCCCGGGCGGGCTCCCGGGTCGGGGTGCCGGGTCAGCGGCGGGATCGGCCCTCGTCTGATCCCGGCACTCCGACCCGGCCGCCGGAGGGCTCAGAGGTCGTCGAAGGGCGGCGCGTAGCGGAACCGGCCCCGCAGCTCCGGGCGGTAGCGGGTCAGGGTGCGCGCCTGGAAGAACGGGACCCAGTCCGGGTGCTCCGGCTCGACGCCGATCTCGGCGGCCGGCCGGAAGCCGAAGCGCGGGTAGTAGTCGGGGTGTCCGAGGAGCACGACCAGCGGTTCGTCGAGCGCGTCCGCGGCGCCGAGGACGGCGTGCACGAGGGCGGCGCCCACCCCCCGGCGCTGGTGGCCCGGCCGAACGCCGAGCGGCCCGAGACCGAGCACCGGGGCCCCACCGGGCAGCAGCGTCGCGCGGGTGCAGCAGACGTGTCCGACGACCTCCCCGTCGGCGACCGCGACGAGGGAGAGCGCGTCCAGGTAGGCGTCGCCGGCGCGCAGGTCGTCGACGAGTCGCGGCTCGACCGGCTGCCCGCCCGGGGAGAGCGGAGCGAATGCCTCGGCGTGCACCCGGCGGATCGCGGACTCGTCGCCAGGCACCTCTCGTCGGATCAGCACTGCTCGTCCCTCCTGTTCCGACCCTCTCGGTGTGCGCTTCCCGGTTCCTGCTGGCAGGCGATCGGCCGCCGACGCGACGTCGGGCT
Source organism: Geodermatophilus sp. CPCC 206100 (assembly GCF_048569675.1). Lineage (NCBI taxonomy): Bacteria > Bacillati > Actinomycetota > Actinomycetes > Geodermatophilales > Geodermatophilaceae > Geodermatophilus > Geodermatophilus sp. CPCC 206100. Next base: position 16,273 of record NZ_JAQISV010000041.1, on the reverse strand, counting down.
CAGGAACGGTCCGGTCGGAGGATCACCACCAGCACGCGCAGCACGAGGACGACGGCGACGACGAGCAGGCCGTAGCCGAACACCGCGAACAGCCGCACCGACTCCGTCACCTGCGGCCCGCCGGGCATGCCCAGGAAGAGCACCGCCATGAGGCCGGCGACGCCGCCGAGCACCGCGGACAGCGTCAGGTGCACCAGCCCGGTGACCACGCGGCGGTCCCGGCTGTCGGCCAGAAGGCGGACGTGGACGGTCAGCCGGCCGTGCTCGACGGCGTCGGCGATCCGATCGACCCGGCGCGGCAGCCGACGCAGCATCGGCAGCAGCGCCGACAGCTCCTCCTCGGCCGTCCGGCGCAGGCGCTGCGGCGCCAGCGACGCCGTGACCCGGCTCCGCCCGGCTCGACGCGCCCCGGCCACGAGGTCGAAGTCCGGGTCGATGATCGCCAGGGTGCCCTCCAGGGTCGCGAACGTCCGGAAGACCGCGGCCACCTGCGCCGGGATGGGCAGGCGGTGGGCGGTCACCAGCCGGAACAGCGCCGTGAACGCGGCGGCACCGGCCGTCGCACCGGGCGCGGCGTACCGCACGATGAGGACCCCGACGGCACGCTCCAGGGCGCGTTCGTCGATCTCCGCCGGCCGGTCGACCAGCTCGAGCAGGGCGTCGCTCGCGGTGAGGGAGTCGGCGCTGTCCAAGGCGCCCAGCAACCGGCCGAACGCCCGGCGGGTGGTGCTGTCCAAGCGCCCCACCGAACCGAGGTCGAGCAGTCCGAGCGACCCATCGGCGTCCACCAGCACGTTCCCCGGGTGCAGGTCGACGTGGAACATGCCGTGGTCGAGCACCTGGTGGAAGACCGTGGTCAGCAGCGCGGCGGCGACAGCGGATCGGCGGACCGGACCGAGGCCGGCCAGCACCGGCCCGGCCGCGCCCAGCGGCGTCCCGGTCAGCCGCTCCATGACGAGGACCCGCCGCGTCGAGAGGTGGACGTGCGGCGCGGGGACGCGGACACCGTCGCCGGGTGCGGCGGCGAGCACCGCAGCCATGGCGACCAGGTTGTCGAGCTCGGTGGTGAAGTCCAGTTCCTCGCGGAGCGCGTCGGCGAAGCCCTCGGCCAGGCCGCCCAGGCCGAGCGAGCGTCCCCAGGAGGTCCGCAGCTCGAGGATGCGGGTCAGGTGCCGCACGATGTCCAGGTCGCGCTCGACGACGGCGGCGATGCCGGGGCGCTGCACCTTCACCACCACGTCGGTGCCGTCGAACAGCCGCGCCGCGTGCACCTGGGCCACCGACGCCGCGGCCAGGGGCTTCGGGTCCATCCAGGCGAAGACGTCCTCCACGGGTCGCCCGAGCTCGGTGGCGAGCACCGTCCGCACCTCGTCCCAGGTGATCGGCGCGGCCCGGTCCTGCAGCCCCGCGAGCTCGTCCGCGAACTCGCGGGGCACCAGGTCCCGCCGCGTGGACAGCTGCTGGCCGAGCTTGACGAAGGTGACACCGCCCTCGTCGAGGGCGCGGCGGAGGGAACGCGCCAGCCCCTGCCGCGCGACCGAGGACCCGACCCCTGTGTGACGTCGTCCGCGCAGGAACCGGCCGAGGCCGTGGCGCACCGCGATGCGCAGGATCTGGGCGTACCGACGGCCGCGGGACACCCGGACCCGCCACGTGCGCCAGAGCTCGATCGGCCCGGGCACGGAGCCCTCGGGGACCACCACCTCGGCCACCACGACGACGGCCATGGCCGCGAGGCTGACGCTGCACACGCCCAGCACGGACAGCAGCAGCGCGGTCGTGAGGTCGGCCGCCTCCGGATCCGGCACGAGCGCCGTCAGCAGCGGTGGGGCGAGGAGCAGCGCCAGCGTCGCCGCGAGGACCGTCCGGACCGGCCCCAGCCGCACGCCGAGCAGCCGCCGGATGACCGCGCCGAAGACGAGCACCATCACCACGACCGTCGGGACCAGCAGAACGCCCTCGAGCAGAGTCTGCATGCCAACGCCCTCCCGGCGCGTTCCTCCCACACGTACCGCTGGGGCACCGACCAGTCAAGCTCGGCTGCTCGCCCGACTGGCGCTCGGCCGACTCCGGGACTGCGGACCCACGGTGAGGGACCGAGAGCGAAGTCAACGCGACACGCCGCCGGTCCAGCACCATGCGACAAGTCCGGCCCCCGCACTTGGGCACCACTGCGTTCTCGGAACCATGGCTGCAGAGGGTGTGTCGGCGGATTCTGGCGCCGCCGACAAGGAGGCCGCTAGGGGAACGCTCGACGAGCGATCCCCCCACCCGAGGACGGGCGGCCCTGACTCCGAGGAGACAGCCATGCGCACGACGTCCGGTGTCCCGGCGGTGGACCCCCCCGCGGGCGACGCACCCACGTCCGACCAGTCCTGGGGGGCCGCCGGCTCCCGCCGTCCCGCGCCCGGCAGGCGGGCCGCCGCGCTCGCGTCCTGGGCGCTGGCCGCCGTCCTCGTCGCCGGCTGCTCGGGCGGAACGGCCGAACCGGCCGCGTCGAGCGCGGGCAGCCCCTCCGGCAGCTCGACCGAGCCGTCCGCCGCGCCCGCAGAACCGTCGGACCCGGCCGGCGAGGACGCGGACGCGGGTACGGAAGGCCAGGACACGGCCGACCAGAGCACGGCCGACGAGGGCACGGCCGGCGCGGGATCCAGCGGCGGCCAGAGCCCGAGCAATGGCGGAACGGGCGGCGACGGAACGGGCGGCGGGAGCTCCGGCGGCGGGACGGAGGGCCTGCCGGGCTGGCCCATCGAGTCGACGCCCGTGCACGGCGGCCAGTTCTGGGCCGCCTACGTCGCCGTGGGCGCGCCCGGCGACCCCGCGCTCCAGCAGGTCCTCGCGGACGTCCAGGAGCTCTGGCCCGGCGCCAGCCTCGGCGAGCTGGGCTGCGACCAGGGCGCGGCCGCGGCCCTGGGACGCGACTCGGCGGAGCACGCCGTGGCCGTGTACTTCCCGACCGAGCAGCACATCACCGAGTTCCGCCGGCGCTGGGGGGCGCCCTACGTCGGAGCCGCCCGCGTGACCACCCTCTGCGGGGACTGACCGCCCCCGGTCGCCGGACCACCCGGGTGGAACGCCCCCCGGGTGGTGCGGCCCCACCCCGCTCGCCGGGACGCTCCGCCCGACGCCTGACCGACAGGCGCGGGAGGAGACAGTGACATGGCGATCGAGGCATCGATGGCGAAGGCGTTCGGGCTCACCGGCGAGGCCTGGCAGCGCCACGCGAACCCGTGGAGCGTGTACACGCGCATCCCCATCCCGGCGCTGCTGGCCGCCGCCGTCTGGACCCGCGCCTGGATCGGCTGGTGGTCGCTGGTGCCGGTCGCCGCCGTGTGCGTCTGGGCCGTGATCAACCCCAGGGTCTTCCCGCCGCCGCGGTCCCTGGACCACTGGGCCTCGAAGGGGGTGCTGGGCGAGGTGTTCTGGGCGGACCGGGGGGACGTCCCGGTGCCGCCGAGGCACCGGACGGCGCCGCGCGTCCTGCTCGGGATCAACGCGCTCGGGGTGCCGGTGATCGCCTACGGCCTGGTGGTCCTGGACCCCTGGGCCGTGCTGTGCGGCCTCGCCGTCCACATGGCCGGGAAGAACTGGTTCATCGACCGCATGGCCATCCTGTACGACGACGTCGTCCTCGCACCTCCGCCGGGGACGGCGACGAGCGACGGCGACCTCCCCGATCCCACCCGGGTGGTCCTGCAGCAGGGTGGTGCGCCGCCACCCCGGCGGTGGTGACCCTCCCGTCATGACGACGCACTACGAGGTCACCGTGGCCGGGCGGGTGCCCGAGTGGACGGCCGGGTCCATCCGAGCCCGCTTCGGCCCGGTGGAGGTGCACTCCGAGGGCGGGACCACCGCGGTCTCCGGCACCGTCTGCGACCAGTCCGCGCTCCGGGCCCTGCTCGAGCTGATGTGGGACACCGGCGTCAGCGTCGTCGCCCTGTCGGTGGACGGCAGTCCGCGGAGCTCGCGGCCGACGGGCTCCGATCCGGACGAGGAGGCGGGGTCATGAGCACCCGCGAAGGCCGAGCCGACCGAGCGACGCACACGACCGCATGCCGGACCACGACGTGGCCCCAGCTGCTCGTCGGCTTCGTCGTCGTGTACGGCGTCCTGGCGGTCGGGACCGCGCTGGACAGCACGGCGCGTCTCGGCCTGCTGACCCTGGCCGCCGTGCTGGTGGCGGCGGCCTGCACCGAGCGGCTCCAGACGCGAGCGGCCGGGGCGGAGATCCGCGCCCGGCTGGGACTCGGCCGGCCGGGCGTCGTCGCTCTCCTCGCCGCCACGGCCGTGTCGCTCCTCGTGCTGGCGGTCCACCCGGTGACGGCCGCACTGACCGGCAACCCGGTGACGCTCCGCCCGGACTGGCCGTGGCTGCTCGTCGGGGCCTTCGCGGTGCACGGGCTGGCCGAGGAGCTGGTCTGGCGCGGGTTCCTCTTCCGCCGGTTGCGCGCGGACCACGCGTTCTGGCCGGCGGTCTGGTGGAGCGTGCCCTTCATCGCCGCGGCGCACGTCCCGATCGTGCTGACCGCCGGCCCGGTCGTGGGACTGGGCGCCGTGCTCGTGGCCGCCGTGACCTCGGCGCCGCTCAGCTACCTCTACGAGTGGGGCCGGCGGACCCTCTGGGCTCCCGCGCTGGTCCACACCGCCATCGACAGCTTCAAGGTCGTCGACGTCCCACCCGGGGCCACGACCTCCTTCTCGCTGTCGCTCATCGCGGTCAGCCTCGCCGCGCCCCTGCTGGTCTTCCTGCTGCCACGAGGGCAGGCGGGCGGAACTGCCCTGCTCCGACCGCCGTCCCGCCGACCGCGGGACGACGACCACCCCCTGACGCGGAGGAGTCGACATCGTGACCGCTGACATCGGACTGGGCCTGAGCGTGGTCGCCACGGCCCTGTGGTCGGGCCTGCTCCTCACCCTGACCACGATCCTGCACCCCATGTTCGCGCCTCGCGGAGCGGCCGGCTTCACCGAGGACATGCGCCGGTTCCTGCCGATCGCCCGGCGCTCGCCGACCAACTACGTGCTGGTCGTCGCGCTGGTCGTCAGCCCCGTGGTGGCGCTGGTCGGCCTGTGGCACCAGGCCGGGAGCGCCCCGTTCGTCCTGACCGCCGCCGGCCTGGCCGCCACCGTGGCCGGTCCGCTGCTGATGTCGAGCCGGCTGGCCGAACCGAACTACGCCGTCATCCTCAGCTGGGACCCGGACGCGGTGCCGCCGGACTGGGGCATCGCCCGCTCCCGCTACTTCCGCCTCAACTGGCAACGCGCGATCCTGACCTGGCTCGCGCTCGGGCTGTTCGTCGCAGCGGCCTACCTCTACTACACCTGAGCGCCCGACCGCCGGCACCTGCCGTCCCGGCGGCCGCCGCCGGCGCGCCCGCCCTGGAGGCCCGCCCGGAAGGGAGATGACCCGACGTGACCGTGGCATCGGATCGAGACACCCCGCGGTGGCACACGCTGCCGTCCGAGGAGGTGGCCTCCGCGCTGGACGTCGACCCGCACGCGGGCCTGTCGTCGTCGACGGCCCGGACGCGGCTGGTCGACGACGGCCCCAACGCGCTGGAGCCGCCCCGGCCGCGGCCGGTGTGGCGGCGGGTCCTCGGGATGCTGACCGAGCCGATGACCGTCGTGCTCATCGTCGCCGCGCTGGTCAGCCTGTTCGTCTCCGGCGAGGTCGAGACCCCGGTCGTCATCCTCGTCGTCGTCGTGTTCAACGCCGTCCTCAACCTGGTCCAGGAGCGCCGCGCCGAGAACAGCCTGCAGGCGCTGCAGGACCTCACCGTCGTCCGCGCCCGGGTCCGCCGCGACGCGCAGGTCAGCGAGGTGCCCGCGGAGGACCTGGTCGTGGGGGACGTCGTCCTGCTGGAGGCCGGGGACGCCGTCCCCGCCGACGGGCGGCTGCTCGAGGCCGCCGGGCTGGAGGTCCAGGAGGCGGCGCTGACCGGTGAGTCGGCGCCGACCGCCAAGCGCGTCCAGGCGCTGGCCGACGCCGACGCCGCGGTCGGCGACCGGCACGACATGTTGTTCATGGGCACGGAGGTGACCCGCGGCCGCGGGGCGCTGGTGGTGACGGCGACCGGCACGGCCACGGAGATCGGCCGCGTCGCCGACCTGCTCGCCGCCGCGGGGCGGGAGACCACGCCGCTGCAGCGCCAGATCGGCGCCCTGGCCCGGCTGCTCACCCTCGTCGCCGCGGTCGTCGTCGTCATCGTCTTCGTGCTCGGCCTGCTGCGCGGGGCCGAGGTCTCCGAGCTGCTCCTCACCGCGGTCTCCCTGGCCGTGGCCACCATCCCGGAGGGGCTGACCGCCGTCGTCGCCTTCACCCTGGCCATGGGTGCGGCCCGGCTGGCGCACCGCGGCGCGATCGTCAAGCAGCTCTCCTCGGTGGAGACCCTGGGCGCGACCTCGCACATCGGCACGGACAAGACCGGGACGCTGACGCTCAACCAGATGACCGCGCGCGAGCTGTACGCACGGCAGGGCCGCTTCGAGGTCACCGGCGAGGGCTACGCGGTCGACGGCGACCTGCGGCCCACCGGCGAGGGGCCGGCCCCCGACGTGCGCGGCGCGCTGCTCGGGATGGCCCTGTGCAGCGACGCCGTCGCGCGGGACGGCGCGCTCGTCGGTGACCCCACCGAGGGCGCCCTCGTGGTGCTGGCCGCCAAGGGCGGGGTCGACGTCGACTCCACCCGCCGCGCCTGGCCCCGGGCGGCCGAGGTCCCCTTCGACTCCGACCGCAAGTACATGGCCACGCTGCACCGGTGGTCCGCCGCCGATCCCCGGAGCGGCCGGCTGGACGGGTTCGATGGCACGACAGGCATCGACCGCCCCGGCGGCCGGCTCTACGTCAAGGGCGCGCCCGACGTCGTGCTCGCCCGCGCCACCCGGCTGGACACCCCCGACGGCGCCGCGCCGTTGACCGACCCCGGGCGGGCCGGTCTCGACCGGCTCAACGCGGAGGCCGGGTCGCGCGGGCTGCGGGTGCTCGCGATCGCCTCCCGCGACCTGGACGGCGCGGACGCCGAGGCCATGACCGGGGCGGCCGGCGATCCGCAGCAGCTGGACGGGTTCGTCACCGGGCTCACGCTGCTGGCCCTGGTCGCCATCGTCGACCCGCCCCGCCCGGAGGCCCGGGACGCCATCGCGCAGGCCCAGCGGGCCGGCATCCGCGTCCACATGGTCACCGGCGACCACGTCGGCACGGCCGCGGCCATCGCCGCCGACCTGGGCATCCCCGGCGAGCCGCTCTCCGGCAGCGAGGTGGACGAGCTGGACGACGACGACCTCGCCCGACGGGCCGCCGGGATCGGGGTGCTGGCGCGGGTCAGCCCGGAGCACAAGATCCGGATGGTGGAGGCGCTGCGCAGCGACGGCTCCGTGGTGGCGATGACCGGCGACGGGGTCAACGACGCCCCCGCCCTCCGGGAGGCCGACATCGGCGTGGCCATGGGCATCACCGGCACCGAGGTGTCCAAGGGCGCCGCCTCGATGGTCCTCACCGACGACAACTTCGCGACGATCGTGACCGCCGTCCGGGAGGGCCGGGGCATCTACGACAACGTCGTGAAGTTCGTCCGCTTCCAGATCACGACGGCCTGGAGCTTCGTGCTCATCTTCCTGACCGCCGGGGTGCTGGGCCTGGCCGGTGGGGCGCCGTTCGCCGCCCTGCAGATCCTCTGGGTCAACATCATCATGGACGGGCCGCCGGCCATGGCGCTGGGTCTGGACCGGGTCGAGGACGATGCGATGTCCCGTCCTCCGCGGCCGGTGCGCGAGCGCATCCTCACCCCCGGCCGGATCGGCCGGATCCTGTTCTCCGCGGTGGTCATGGCCGTCGGCACGCTGCTGGTCCTGGCGCTCACCCCGGGCACCGAACCGGCCCTCGGGCTGGCCACCGAGGCCGGCACCCTGGCGTTCACCACGTTCGTGCTGTTCCAGGCGGTCAACCTGCTCAACGTGCGGGGCCAGGACACCTCGGTGTTCAGCCGGCACACCCTGACCAACCGGGCGCTGTGGATCGCGCTGGCCGCGATCCTCGTGCTCCAGGTGCTGGTCGTGCACCTCCCCCCGCTGCAGGGCCTCTTCGGCACGACCGCGCTCGACGCCGGGCAGTGGGCGCTCGCGGCGGCGGTCGCGTCGTCCGTGCTGTGGGCCGAGGAGGTCCGCAAGGCGATCGCCCGGGCGCGGCGCCGCAGCCGCGCGGGGACGGCGCCGTCCGGGTCCGGTGCGCCGCGACGGCCCGAACGGGCGGGGGACCTGCCAGACTGACCGCCTTCCTCAGCCCCGATCGGGTCGGGAGCGGCGATGTCTGGACGCCGGGTCGTGCCGCTGCTCGAGGCCAAGCTGGCGATCCCCCCGCTCCGGCGGAGCAGCGTGCTGCGGGCCCGCCTGCACGCGCCGCTGCTGCACTCGGCCGAGACCCCGCTGACGGTCGTCGTCGCGCCGGCCGGCTGGGGCAAGACGACGCTGCTGTCGCAGTGGGCCCACGACCCGGCCGAGTGCCGCGGCATCGCCTGGCTGTCGCTGGACCGGGCGGACGACGAGCCGCTGCGGTTCTGGTCCTACGTGCTCAGCGCGCTGCGGCGCGGCGTCCCCGCGCTCACCGGCGACCCGCTCGCCGCGCTGTCCGCGCCCGGGGCCGAACCGGTCGACCTGGCCCTGCCCACGCTGCTCAACGAGCTCAGCGCGCTCGACTCGGAGCACGTCCTCGTCCTCGACGACTTCCACCTGCTCACCCACCCCGCGATCCACGCAGGGATCGAGTTCCTGCTGTCCTACCTGCCCCCCGCGCTCCGCCTGGTGATCGCCGGCCGCTCCGATCCGCCGTTGCCGCTGGCCCGGATGCGGGCGCGTGGGGAGCTGACCGAGGTGCGGGCCGCGGACCTCGGCTTCACCCTCGACGAGGCCGCCGCCCTGATGACCGCCGTCGCCGGCACCCCGTTCGACGCGGCGGGCGTGGCCCCGCTCTGGGGGCGCACCGAGGGCTGGGCGGCCGGGCTGCACCTCACGGCGCTCCGGGTGCGGCACTCCGGCGAGCCGACGTCGGCCACCGAGGAGGTCCGCGGCGACGAGCGTCACATCCTGGACTACCTGTCCCTGGAGGTCATCGACCGGCTGCCGGCGGACCACCGCGACCTGCTGGAGCGCACCTCGGTTCTCGAGCGGGTGTCCGGTTCGCTGTGCGACGAGGTGCTGGGTCGCCAGGGATCGGCCGCTGTCCTCGAGTCCCTGGACCGCGCCAACGTCTTCGTGGTCCCCGTCGACCCGCAGCGCGAGTGGTACCGATGCCACCCGCTGCTCAGAGACGTGCTGTCCCGGCGGCTGACGCGGACCGACGCGCACGCCGGCGCGCCCGTCCTCGCCCGCGCCGCGGACTGGTTCCTGGCCCGGGACCACGTCACGGAGGCCGTCGACCTGCGCATCCGGGCCGGCGACTCCCCCGCGGCGGCCGGGCTCCTGCGGTCGAGGGTGGCCTGGTTCCTGGAACGGGGCGCCGCGGCCACCGTCCTCGGGCTGGGCCGGCGGCTGCCGGCTCCGGTGGTGCTGGGCGACCCCGGCCTGTGCGTGGCCCTGGCCTGGGCGGCGGGGTTCGGCGGGCGGTACGCGCTGATGGGCCCGTGGCTGGACGCCGCCGAACCGCTGATCCGGGAGGACAGCGCGCCGCTGCCGGGCTGGCGCACCCTGCAGGGCGCCGCGTCGACCATGCGGGCCCGGGTGCTCGACACCGCCGGGGCCGATCCGGTCGCGGCCTCGGCCGAGGCCGCCGTCGCGGTCGCCCTGGAGGACGACCCGATGGTCCTCGGCTACTTCGTCACGCGCACCGTGCTCGGCATCGCGCTCAACGACGCCGGCCGGCCCGAGGAGGCCCTGCCGCACCTCACCGCCGCGTGGGAACGGGCGCAGGTGATCGGGCTGCCACCACTGCTCGGCCTGCAGGCGGTGAGTGCCCTCGCGTGGGCGCTGCTCGAGACCGGCCGCCTGGAGCGGCTGCGCCGGCTGCTCGCGGCGCGCGCCCCCGCGGTCGAGGCCGCCCGAGGGAGGCGGGACGACACCGCGGGTCCGGGGCTGGCCCGCCTGTGGATGGTGCAGGGGCGGCTCGCGCACCGGGACGGGGACGACGACGCGGCCGGCGGGCTGCTCGAGCGCGCCGTCGAGCTCGCCCGCGCCTTCGGCGAGCCCTCGGCGCTCGTCGCCGCCCTGACCTCCCTGGCCGAGGTCCAGGCCGGCCGGCAGGAGACCGCTGCCGCGCAGCAGGCGCTCGCGGAGGCCCGGGACGTCGTCCGCGCCTCCCCGGTCGTGCCGCTGTTCGTCGAGCGACTGACCGCGACCGAGCGGCGGACCGGCCGCGCCGCCGCGCCCGCCGGCCGGGCCGACGGCGCGCCGGTCGAGCCACTGACCGACCGGGAGCGCGCCGTCCTGCGCGCCCTGACCGGCTCGGCCACCCAGCGCGAGATCGGCGCCGCCCTCTACCTGTCGATCAACACGGTCAAGGGCTACACGAAGAGCGTCTATCGCAAGCTGGGCGTGGCCACCCGGCAGGACGCCGTGCAGCGAGCGCGGCGGCTCGGTCTCCTCTGACCGCTCCGGCGCCCGCCCGCACTCCCCCGGCGCGCGGCGCCTTCACGCGAGCGCTCCCACCCGGCTCGGCGGGATGTTCTGGTTGAGGTGGAAGACGTTGCCGGGGTCGAGGGCGTCCTTGAGCGCGGTGAGCCTCGCCAGCTTCGCGGGCGGATAGGCGCGTCGGACGCCGGCCGCGCCCTCGTCGCCCAGCACGTTGACGTAGACGCCGGACGCGAACGGGGCCAGCCGGGCCGCGCTCTCCCGGGCGGTCGCGATCCGGCTCGCGTCCTCGGCCGGGTCCGTCCACCGGGCGGCGCCCACGTACTCGAACGCCGTGCCGCGCTGGCTGAACGCGGTGGCCTCGTCCGGCACCTCGGCGATGGCCCCGCCGTACGCCTGCAGGCCGGCGTCCACCGACGGGTCGTGCGCGAGCAGCGCCTCGATCGCCCCGTCGGCGAGGTCCTGGAAGTAGTGGCCCTTCCAGTACCGGCGCTCGGCGTGGCCCTGTGGGGTGTCCTCCCGGCGCTGCAGGTCCAGGTAGGACAGCTCCTGCACGCGCCGCTCGAGCGGCCGGCCGAGCGCGCTCAGCACGCGGGCGTGCTCACGAGCGGCATCGGGGTCGCCGACCCAGACGAACCCGAGCGTCGCGACGCCACCGGAGACCGTCGCCGTGTACGTCGCCCACCTCGGCGCCTCGGCCGCCAGGTCCCGCCAGCGGGTCAGGGGCGCAGCCGCGGCCGCGACCGGGAAGTCCAGCTCGACGCTGACCGCCCGGGTGCCGGTGGCGTGCAGCCGGAACCGGAACTCCGTGACGACGCCGAAGTTGCCGCCGCCGCCGCGCAGCCCCCAGAAGAGCTCCGCGTTCTCCGCCGCCGAGGCGCGGACGACGTCGCCGTCGGCGGTGACCAGCTCGAACGCCTCCACGTTGTCGCACGAGAGCCCGTGCCGGCGGGCGAGCCAGCCCATGCCGCCGCCCAGGGTCAGCCCGCCGACGCCGGTGTGCGAGACGTTGCCGGCCGGCGTGGCCAGCCCGAACGGCTGGGTCGCCGCGTCCAGCGCCCCCAGGAGCGCGCCGCCCTGGACCGACGCCAGCCGCCGCTCCGGATCGACCCGGACGCCGCCCATCGGGGTCAGGTCGAGCATGAGCCCGCCGTCCGGCACCCCCAGCCCGAGCACGCTGTGGCCGCCGCACCGCACGCCGATCTCCAGGCCCTCCCGGCGCGCCCGGGCGATCGCGCCCGCGACGTCCCGAACGTCCCGGCACCGGGCGATCAGCGCCGGCCGCCGGTCCACCATGGCGTTCCACACCCGGCGGAGCCGGTCGTAGCCCGCGTCGCCCGGCCGCAGGAACTCGGGATCGGCCATGGTCGCGCTCCTCGTCGATGGGCGGGTCGGTGGCATCTCGGGACCTCAGGCACGCCGGGTGGGCCGGTGGACGAGCTCGGAGGTGCGGCCGTCGAACGTCCGAACCCGTCCGACGACATCGACGCGGACAGGACCAGGCGGGACACGGCTCCCCTCCTCCGTCGCGGTTCCGGGCCGTGCCCGGTGTCTGCGGGTATCGACGGCGACCGGACCGAGAAGTCATCGGGAGGGTCGAAGGTCCGTGTCCCGGCCGGCGGCCCGCGGTGATCATCGGTGTGTCCGGAATGCCACGGAGGGTGAGGTCCCGGCCGAGCGGCGGCCGTGCCCGCTCCGTGCGCCGGAGAGGAGGCACCATGAACTCCGACGTCCTCGTGCCCGAGGGACGCCGCCTGCTCCAGCGGGGAGCCGCCCGCTGGTGGTGGGCGCCGCTGGTCGCCGCGGTCGCCTGGTTCCTCATCGCGTGGCTGGTGCTCCGCGCCGACACCACCTCGCTCGCCACGGTGGGCCTGCTCATCGGCGGGGTCTTCCTCCTCGCGGCGGTCAACGAGGGAGCGATGGCGGCGATGGTGTCCCGCGGCTGGGCCGGGCTGCACGTCGTCCTGGCGGTGTTCTTCGTGCTGGGGGCCGTGTGGGCGTTCGTCCGGCCGATCGAGACGTTCTTCGCCCTCGCCTCGGTGCTCGGCCTGCTGCTGTTCCTGCAGGGGATCCTCACGCTCGGGCGGGGCGTCGCCATGCGGGACGAGACCCCGCACTGGTGGCTCGAGGTGCTCAGCGGCGGGCTGTTCATCGTCCTGGCGGTCTGGGTCTCGTCGTCCGACCGGATCTGGGACCTCGCGGGCCGGGCGACGTTCATCCTGCTCTGGGTCGGCTTCCTGGCCATCTTCCGCGGCATCTCGGACCTCATGCTGGCCATCGCGCTCTGCCACATGGCCAAGGAGGGCGAGCTCCGGGAGCGGGCCGCAGCCGGTGCGGACACCGCGTCCATCCCACCGCAGGAACGGCGGGAGGCCGCGCCGCGCGACACCCCGGCGGAGAGCGCACCCCGCAGCTGAACCGGACGTCGTCGGACCCCGACCGTCGGAGGGCGGCGGGGCCCGACCGCTGCGTTGGAGCGTCCTTGGACCGGCCGCGGGCACCGTGGCCCGGCACCCGGACCGAGGAGGACGACCCCCATGACGGAGCTGAGGACCGACCCCGACGCCGCAGCCGGCGACGCCCGCACCGTCCTGGTCGTCGGGGCCGGGCCGGTGGGCCTGACCGCGGCGTGCGAGCTGGTCCGCCAGGGCGCCCGGGTCCGGCTGGTCGACGCGCTGGCCGAACCGGCGACCGAGTCGCGCGCGGTGACCGTCCACCCGCGCACCCAGGAGCACCTCGCCGCGATGGGCGTGCTCGACCGGTTCGAGGCCCAGGGGCTGGCCCAGACGGCGGTGGAGCTCTACACCGGGCGGGAGGCCACCCCGCGGGTGCGCCTCACCACCGAGCACGTGGACTCCCGCTACCGCCGCATCCTGGACCTGGCCCAGCCGCAGACCGAGGCGATCCTCGCGGAGCTGGCCGCGGAGCTCGGCATCGTCGTGGAACGGGGCACGTCCCTCGACGAGCTCGCCCAGGACGACGACGGGGTTCCCGTCACGCTGACCGGACCGGCCGGGACGACGCGGCACCGCTACGGCTGGGTCGTGGGCGCCGACGGCGGCCACAGCCGGGTCCGGGTGGCCGTCGGCACCCGCCTGGAGGGCGTGTTCCGGGGCCAGCACTTCCTGTTCGCCGACGTGGCCGCGGACACGCAGCGCTCGGCCGACACCCTGCGGGTGTTCGTCCACCCGGACGGGATCGGCGGGGTGTTCCCCATGCCCGGCGGCCGCACCCGGCTGCTGTTCCTCGTCGACGCCCCCGCGCCCGGCGCCGTCCCGACCCTGGCGGAGGCCCAGCGACTGGTCGACGAGCGGATGGGCGGGCAGTGGCGGATCAGCGACCCGAGGTGGCTGACCTACTTCGAGGTGCACCACGGGCAGGTCCCCCGGTACCGCTCCGGCCGGGTGTTCCTCGCCGGCGACGCCGCCCACGTCCACAGCCCCGCCGGCGCGCAGGGCATGAACACCGGCGTGCAGGACGCCGTCAACCTCGCGTGGAAGCTGGCCCTGGTCGCCACCGGCCGGGCCGGGACGGCGCTGCTCGACAGCTACCACGCCGAGCGGCACCCGGTCGGCGCCGCCGTCGTGCGGCAGACCACCGTGATGACCGACACGATGTCGGCCGAGGGGCCGGCGGCGCACCTGCGCGACGCCGCGCTGTTCGTGCTCGGGCACGTCCCGGCGCTGCGCGACCAGGTGATGGCGGGCGTGACCGAGACCCGCATCGCCTACCGGGGGAGCCCCGCCGTCGACGGGGACACCGGTCCCGGCCGGCACGTCCGCCCCGGCGACCACGCGCCCGACGTCCCCGGCCTCACGACGGCCGACGGCCGCGAGGCCTGGATCGGGGACCTGCTCCGCCGTCCCGGGCACCTGCTGCTGACCACCGCGACCGATCCGCCGCTGCTCGACCGGCTCGGCGCCGTCCTCGGCCCGCTGGGCACCGTCGTCCCCGTCGTGCCGGCCGCCGCCGGCGCGCCCGCCGGCGCCCTCGTCGACCCCGCGGGAGCGGTGGCCCGGCGCTACGGCATCGGGGACTCCGGAACCGCCCTCATCCGGCCCGACGGCTACCTCGGGCACCTGTCGTCCACCGCCGACGACGCGGCCCTGGCCGACCACCTGAGCGCCGCGCTCTCCGTCGAGCGGCAGCCGGCGTGAGCACCCCGGGCGACCCCGCCCCGGTCGCGGTGGCCCCCCGCACCGGTCCCGCCGGGAGCGCGACGGGCACCGGGGGACGGCACCTCGACCAGCGCGCGCACCGTCTGGAGAAGCTGCAGGCGCTGCGCGCCCGCGGTCCGGGCGCCCTCCCCTACCGGTATCCCACCGACGCCACCGCGGCCGGCATCCGCACCGCGCACGCCGGCCTGCCCCCGGACCAGCGGACGGCCGACCGGGTGCGCATCGCCGGCCGGGTGGAGCTCATCCGCCGGCAGGGACACCTGACCTTCGCCACCCTGCGCGACCGCACCGGCGCGCTCCAGCTGTTCGTCGACAGCTCGGTGCTCGGCGCCGCCCGGCACGCCGAGTTCGACGACGTCGACCGCGGGGACTGGCTCGGCGTGGAGGGCACGGTGATGACCACCCGCCGCGGCGAGCTCTCCGTGGCCGTCGAGGACTTCGCCGTCCTGGGCAAGGCGCTGCTGGAGCCGCCCGACAAGCACCGCGGGCTGCCCGACGTCGAGACCCGCTACCGGCAGCGGTACGCCGACCTCGAGGTCAACGAGCGGACCCGCGAGGTCTTCCGGATCCGGCACACCGCCGTGCGGGCGATCCGCCGGCACCTCGAGGACCGCGGCTTCACCGAGGTCGAGGGGCCGGTGCTGCAGAGCATCCAGGGCGGGGCCAGCGCCCGGCCCTTCGTCACCCACCACAACGCGCTCGACCTGGACCTCTACCTGCGGATCGCGCTGGAGCTGCACCTCAAGCGGCTCATCGTCGGGGGCATGGAGCGGGTGTTCGAGATCGGCCGGGTGTTCCGCAACGAGGGCATCGACACCCGGCACAACCCGGAGTTCACGATGCTGGAGGCCTACCAGGCCTTCGCCGACTACACCGACATGATGGACCTGGTCGAGGGCCTGGTCACCGACGCCGCCCGCGCCGCGCTGGGCGACGACCTCACCGTCCACTACGGCGGGCACGCGATCGACCTCGGCGCGACGCCGTGGCCGCGCCGGCGCTTCGCCGACATGATCGCCGAGGTCACCGGCGCGACCATGCACCCGGCCATGCCGGTCGAGGAGGCCCGCGCCGTCCTCGACCGGCTGGGTCTCCCGTACGAGGCCGGCTGGGGAGCCGGCCGCCTGATGAAGGAGGTCTACGACGAGCGCGTGCAGCACGCGGTCGTCGGCCCGGTGTTCTGCACCGACTACCCGCGCGAGGTCTCACCCCTGGCCCGCACGCACCGCGACGACCCCGCCTACGTGGAGCGCTTCGAGCTGATCGTCGCCGGCTTCGAGCTGAGCAACGCCTACTCCGAGCAGAACGACGCCGTCGAGCAGCTGGCCGCCTTCGAGGCCGAGGCCCGCGCCAAGCAGCACGGGGACCCCGAGGCCGGCGACGTCGACCTGGACTACGTGCGGGCCCTCGAGCGCGGGATGCCCTGCACCGGGGGGCTCGGCATCGGCATCGACCGGCTGGTGATGCTGCTGGCCAGCGTGGACTCCATCCGCGAGGTCATCCTCTTCCCGACCCTGCGGCCCGAGTCCGGGCCCCCG